>CALLZA010000429.1 GCA_937858165.1 uncultured Ardenticatenia bacterium | reverse complement strand
CAATGGGCCAGGTGGTTCAATGATTGGTTGTGTGTGCTCCGTGAGGGGGTCCGGCAACCCGGCTACGGCCTGAGTGCGCTCGGCCGCGGCCAGCCCGGCCGGCATCGTCAGCCACGCACCGCGCTCGGCCGGCCAGCCGGCGGGCCGCAGCAGCACCGACAGGAGCGGCGACGTGGCCTGCGGCGCGTCCCAGCGGCGGTCGAGACGGCCGCGCCCGGCCGATTGGTAATCGGCCAGCAGTACGGCCCCTTGCGGCGCGCCCTCGGCCGCCCAGCGCTTCATCTGGTCGTTGGTCGAGTCGAGCTCGGCGGCGTAGCGGTAGGCGCGACCGAGCCAGGCCGTGGTGAGCGTTGCACCAACGGCTGCAGGGTTGAGTTCCGGTTCCTCGATCATGGGGGTAATTGTAGCAGGAGAACAATGGAACACGGATAGCACGGATGAACACGGATTTCGCAGATCAGAAATGTGCTTTCTTATCATCGTCAACGGTCAACCCTACTTCGCGCTCGTCGGTCTGATCGCCGCCGCCACGGCGCGTCCAGCGCCGCGCGCTCATGACTTTCGTCACTTGACAGCCGTTCCCCGTTACTTTTAGACTGAGATCGTCACTGTCTTAATAGGTATCAGCCGACCCCAACGCGGAGCCGACTCGAGCCCCTGGCGCGGCCGCCATTCCGGCCGTCAAGTGAATACGGAGGGTGCTATGACCAGGCGCGTCACTTTTGTCGTGCTGTTAGTGGCTCTGGCGGTGACTATCTTTCTCCAGCGTCAGGCCGCGGCCGATACCGGTTCGGTCGTGCTCCTGCCCGGCGTCTTCGGCGGGAGTGGCGACATCGGTGGCCACGAGACCATTAGCCGCTATGACGGACCGCAGACCTGCGTCGCCTGCCACCCGACGGAGGCGCGCGAGGCCCACGCCAGCCTCCACTACCAGCAATCCGGCCCCACGCCGTTTGTACCCAACATCCCCGGCGATGCGGGCAAGAACAACGGCGCGCTCAACACCTACTGTGGCGCCATCACCACCTCGCGCTACTTTACCTGCGCCGGCTGCCATGGCACCAACGGGCAGCGTCCGGCGGCCGAGCCGACGGTGGCGCAACTGGCGAACGTGGACTGCCTCATGTGTCACCAGGCCAACTACGCCCGCAAAGCGGCCGGGCCATACGAGCAGTTGTCCGCGCTCGGCCAGGACGGGCAACCACGCCTGCTGTTAGTGCCGGTCGAAGACGCCAACGGCTTCCGCTTCACGCCCGACGAGTCGAAGATGACCATTACGCTGGTCGAGGCGGCGCGGACAGCCGGGCCGACGACGCGGGCGACGTGCCTGCGCTGTCATGCCAACGCCGGGGGCGGCGACGGCACGAAGCGCGGCGACCTGTCCTCCGTCAGCGCCAATCCGCCGCTGCTGTCCGATGTCCACATGAGCCCGGCGGGCGAGGACATGACCTGCGCCGAATGCCACGATGCCGGGAACCACAAGGTCACCGGACGTGGCCTCGACCTGCGCGAGAATGACGTGGCCGAGTGGCTGACCTGCACCGAGTGCCACAGCGAGCGGCCGCACGGCGACTACGACCCCCGCGCCGGCGACTCGCGCGACGCCCATGCTGCCCGCGTGGCCTGCCAGACCTGCCACATCCCGACTTACGCCAAGGACATCGACACGGAGATGGCCCGTGACTGGCGCACGCCCATCTGGTGGCCGGGCGCGTTCGGCGGGCAGGGTGGCTGGAAGCCAGAGGAGACACGCGCCGCCGACGTTGTGCCGACCTATCGCTGGTTTGACGGCACAAGCGAGGTCTACATGCTGGGCCACTCCCCGGCGCTGAACGCCGACGGTGAATACGAGTTCGGCTTCCCCCTGGGCAGCGTTTCGTCGCCCGGTGCAAAGCTCTACCCGATGAAGGAGCACCGCTCGGTCACGGCGCGGCTGAACAGCACCGGGCAGATGATCCCGCACTCGACCGAGGTCTTCTTCCGCACCGGTGACTTCACCCAGGCCATCGTCGAGGGCATGGCCCGGGCAGGGATGAGCGGCGCGTACAGCATCGTGCCCGTTCACACCTTCCAGACCATCAACCCTGTCTCTTATACACATCTCCGAGCCCACGAGACCGTACTAGATCTCGTATGCCGTCTTCTGCTTGAAAAACAAAACTCAACTGCACTCGCACTCTCCTCTACCGAGCCTACGTCTGCTGAAACGTAATCACACACAGTTCGCGTCAACTAT
>CALLZA010000428.1 GCA_937858165.1 uncultured Ardenticatenia bacterium | reverse complement strand
TGTCGGTCTCGTGACGCACTTAGTCTGTCTTGTGATACATAGGAACTGAGAGAGATTGATGTACGTAGGAGTGTGCAGACTGGAGATTGTTTTTTTTTTTCAAGCAGAAGACGGCATACGAGATCTAGTACGGTCTCGTGGGCTCGGAGATGTGTATAAGAGACAGCAATGGGGCTTCGTAACAATAGCGCGGGCATTCATGCCCAGCGCGACACGCACCCCGGTTCACACATCGTGCGATGTCGGACCCCATCCCCCCGGCCCCCTTCCCGTCCACGCCCCCCCCCGCTATCTCCCCCTCGGTGGCCCCGCGGCGGTCCGCCGCGGTCATGTCGCGAATTGAAATCGCCGCGCGGGCGATCCGAACGCGCGAGCGATTCGACCGGCTCCGGCGCGCGCGGCGCCGATCTCAGCCAAGATGTCGGGGTTCTGGCTCAGCTCGAGCTGGAGCCGCTCGGCCTGGCGTTTCAGCTTCGTCGCGTGAGTCTCGGCGGGCCGATAGTCGCCGACCGCTGCCGCCATCACCAAGGCATCGGCGGAGGAGAGGTCCGGACCCAAGGCCTGCCACACGGCGCCACGCATCGCGATGGCGCTGCGCCCGTCGACACGATTGACCCCATGGGGCGAAGGAAGACCTGTGGGGCCTGCGATCAGCGTCACTCGCGCGCCGCGCGCCGCGGCGCGTGCGGCCACGGCGAAGCCCATCTTTCCGCTGGATCGGTTGCTCAAGAAGCGCACCGGATCGATGTCTTCGATGGTGGGCCCCGCGGTGACCACGATGTGGCGGCCGCGCAGGTCGTGCGGGGACAGCGCGACGAGCGCAGCCTCGACAATGGCTTCCGGTTCGGACATTCGGCCAATCCCGTGTTCCCCCGAGGCCACTTCGCCGTAGACGGGTCCTACGCGTTCGATGCGCCCGTCGGTGGCGGCCCCCGGGGCCGGGGCGTAATCCACGACGCGCTGCCCTCGGGAGCGGACGCCCGCCAGTTCTGCCGCCAGATGGTGGGCCACTTGCGGCTACTGCTGCTGATGCAGGCCGCCGGGGCGCAACTGGACGTGGACGGGCCGGTGGAGCGCAAGAAGGAGATGGTGGCCCAGGCTGCCCGCGCCCCGCGGCGGGCGCTCATCGACGCCGTGCGCCGCTTCCAGGAAGCGGCACTGCAACCGGCCGGCAGTTGGCAGCCGCAGTTGCCGCTGGAGCTGGCGTTTATTGAGTTGTTGCCGGATGCGCCCATTCGTGTGACGAGTGACGAGCGACGAGTGACGAGTGTCGAGCAGACAGTTGTCAGTGAAGAGGTGCGAGCCACGAGTGACGAGCGACGGGCGACGAGTGAAGAGCGTCGCGCGCCGGTCGTCGAGCAGCGACCAACGACCACAACGACCAACGACCAACCGCCTACTGAGGCCAACACACCTCCCGCCACCCGCCCCTCGCCACCCGCGACCTTGACCGTGCCCGCCGTGGCCGCCCTGTGGCCGGAGATGACGCGGCGCGTGGGGCAGCACAACAAGAATCTGCCGGCACTGCTGACGATGTGCAAGCCGCTGGCGATGGAGGGACGGACAATCATCCTTGGCTTCGATTACCCGCTGCTGAAGGACAAGTTCGACAAGACGGCCGGCGCGGCCGATGCGGTCGTGGCGGCCCTGCGCGCCCTCAGCAACACCGACTGCCTGATCCGCACCGTAACCACGGCCGACTACCCCGTGCCCATCCACAAGGACGAGTTCCAGGCCCTGGCCACCGAACTGGGCGGCGTGGTGCGCGATGATGAATAAGAGAGAAGAAGCTCACGCAAAGGACGCCAAGGTAGCAAAGAGCGCCAAGAAGAACTTCTTCTTTGCGTCTTTGCCCCTTCGCGCCTTTGCGTGAGCTCTGTCCTTGCTACTGAGGTTTATATGACGAAACGTAATTTCCACGGCAAACCGAAGAAAAAGACCGGGGGCGGCAACCCCAACGACATGCTGGCCCAGGTGCAGAAGATGCAGGCCGACATGGCCACGGCGCAGACGGCGCTGGAGAACGAGACGCTGACCGTCAGCGCCGGCGGCGGGGCCATCACCATCACCATCACCGGCCACCAGCGCGTGCGCGGCATCACCATCGACAAGGAGCTGCTGACGCCCGACGAGGCCGAGTTCTTGCAAGACATGCTCATGGCCGGCATCAACGCCGCCATCGAGCAGTCGCAGGCGCTGGCGGCGCAGCGCATGGAAGGTATCACCGGCGGCGTGGGCGGGATGGACGGGCTGCTTGGTGGCCTGATGGGGTAACCTGTGGCCCAATCCGTTCTGCCCCGCTCTGTCCAGCGCCTGATCGACGAGTTCGCCCGCCTGCCGGGCATCGGCCCCAAGTCGGCCTCGCGCCTGACGTTCTACCTGTTGCGGGCGACCGACAACCAGGCGCTCGACCTATCCTCGGCGCTGCACGAGTTGAAGGAGCGCACGCGGCTGTGCTCGGTCTGCTTCAACATCACCGAGGACGACCCGTGCCCTATCTGTGACGATGATGCGCGCGACGCCGGCCTGCTGTGTGTCGTCGAGGAGCCGCTCGACGTGCTGGCCATCGAGCGTTCGCGGGCCTACAGTGGCCGCTACCATGTGCTGCACGGGGCTATCTCACCCGTGGAGGGCATCGGCCCGGAAGACCTGCGCGCGGCCGAGCTGGTGACGCGCGTGGCTGCCGGCGGCTTCCGCGAGATCATCCTGGCCACCAACCCGACGCTGGAAGGGGAGTCAACCGCGCTCTACCTGCAACGTCGCCTGGTCGACCACAAGGTGCGCCTGACACGGCTGGCCCGCGGCCTGCCCGTCGGTGGTGACCTGGAGTATACCGACGAGATCACCCTCGGCCGCGCCTTCGAGGGGCGGCAGGATGTGTCGTAAAGAGGCTCACGCAAAGGCGCGAAGATGCAAAGGCGCAAAGAAGAACGAGATTCCTTTCATCTTTGCGCCTTTGCCCCTTAGCGCCTTTGCGTGAGATCTTCTCACCCAGGAGCAACCCATGATAGCCACGCTCGACCTGCGCGACCGGATCGTCGGCCTTGACCGCGAAGTGCCATTGCTCGACGGCCGGCGCGTGCCCTACGTCAACCTCGACAACGCTGCCAGTACCCCGGCTCTGGTCGATGTGGCGCGGGCGGTGGACGAGTTCATGCCCTTCTACTCCAGCGTCCACCGCGGCACGGGCTTCAAGTCCCGTCTGAGCACCGTGGCCTACGATCAGGCTCACGCCATCATCGGCCGCTTCGTCGGCGCGGATCCACAAACGAACACGGTTATCTTCGGCAAGAACACGACCGAGGCGATCAACAAGCTGGCCTGGCGGCTGCCGCTGGGGCCGGACGCGGTGGTGATTACCACCCAACTGGAGCACCACAGCAACGACCTGCCGTGGCGGCCGCGCGCCCACGTCGTTCACGTCCACGTCCTGCCCGACGGCCGGCTGGACGAGGACGACTTTGACCGGCAACTGGCGCGCTACGCCGGGCGGGTGGCTCTGGTGGCCGTCAGCGGCGCGTCGAATGTTAGCGGCTTCATCCAGCCCATTCACCGCCTGGCGCGCAAGGCCCACGCTGCCGGCGCGCTTATCCTGGTCGATGCCGCCCAGCTGGCGCCGCACCGCCGGGTGGACATGCGCCCCGACGACGACCCGGAGCACCTCGACTTCGTGGCCCTCTCGGCGCACAAGATGTACGCGCCGTTCGGCACCGGGGCGCTGGTCGGCCCGCGCGAGATCTTCCTGCGCCAGCCGCCGGAGTACCGTGGCGGCGGCACGGTCGACATCGTCACCCTCGACGACGTGCATTGGGCCGGCGCGCCCGACCGCGACGAGGCCGGCAGCCCCAACGTTGTCGGCGCGGTGGCCATGGCTGTGGCCGCGCGGACGCTGATGGCGGTGGGCATGGACGCCATCGCCGCCCACGAGGCGGAGCTGGTGGCTTACACACTGGAGCGACTGGGCCGCCTGCCGGGCATCCGCCTCTATGGCGAGACCGACCCGGCGCGGGCGGCCGAGAAGGTCGGCGTCATCCCGTTCAACGTCGAAGGCGTGTCCCACTTTCTCGTGGCCGCCATCCTCGGTTATGAAGGCGGCATCGGCGTGCGCAGCGGCTGCTTCTGCGCCCATCCCTACGTTGTCCATCTGCTGCAACTGGACGAGGCCGAATCGGCCCGCTGGCGCGATCATCTGCTGGCCGGCGACAAGAGCGACATGCCGGGCATGGTGCGGGCTAGCTTTGGCTGCTACAACAACACCGACGATGTGGATCGGCTGGTGGAGATGCTGGAACGCATCGGCCGCGGCGACTATCGCGGCGACTACGTGCTCGACCGCCACTCGGGGGAGTACCATCCGCGGGGGTTCGAGGAGCCGCTGGCGGAGTACTTTCTGCTAGAGCCGCTGTAGCCAACGGTTGAATTCACCCGCTGACAGACAGTTCTGCTGCAAGTAGCACTGGCAACACTGCTGGGTCACGCTACCCGCCGTTCAGCGTCGGGTCAACACCATCGGCAGCCCATTGGTGATGTCGAGCAGCGTCTCGCCGATGAACTGCGCCCGGTAGGTGGGCAGGAGCTGCGGGTCGAACCGCTGCGCCAGAATCGCCAGCATGATGTGGGTTTCCAGCAAGGAGAAGTGATTGCCCAGGCAGACCCGTTGCCCCGACGCGAACGGGTGATAGGCCTGGGAGTGGCGTTCTTTCTCCGCCTCGGGCGCGTGGCGATTCGGCTCAAAGCGTAGCGGATCTTCCCAGAAAGCCGGGTGGCGGTGGGTGAAGTAGGGGCAGAGCAGCATCACCGAGCCTTTTTCGATGTGGTAGCCATCGATCACGTCGTCGTCGATGACGTCCTTGGCGTACATCGGCGCCGGCGGGAAGAGGCGCAGCGTCTCCTTGATGACCCGCAGTGTGTAGGGCCTGTCTCTTATACACATCTCCGAGCCCACGAGACCGTACTAGATCTCGTATGCCGTCTTCTGCTTGAAAAAAAAAAAAAATCCATAAAGCATACACACCAACACAATGCATAGACTAAGAATGAACCATAGTAGGACATCAACGAAGACCACGACACACAGATGTACTTGTCTACA
>CALLZA010000427.1 GCA_937858165.1 uncultured Ardenticatenia bacterium | reverse complement strand
CTCTGTCATATGACATGGCGTAATTAGATGTCCATATGTGCTGTCTACAGTAAGGTCATGGGTTATACGTCGAGGATCAGAGTACAGAGCTAGTCCAGTCGTATATAGTATCTGTACGTTTTTTTGTTTTCAAGCAGAAGACGGCATACGAGATCTAGTACGGTCTCGTGGGCTCGGAGATGTGTATAAGAGACAGGCGTCGCGCTGCGCGTCGCTGGTCAGCGTGTCCACCAGTTGGTGCTCCGGGGCCAGCACCATGAACGTCGCCCCCCAGAGCGTGTCAGGGCGGGTGGTGAAGACCTCGATTGGGTCGCCGCTCTCGGCGGTGAAGACGACGCGCGCCCCTTCGCTGCGGCCGATCCAGTTCGTCTGCATCAGCCGCACCGGCTCCGGCCAGTCCATCGGGCTGAAGTCGAGCAACTCCTCGGCGTAGCGAGTGATGCGGAAGAACCACTGCTCCATCATCTTCTGGACAACCGGCTGCCCGGTGCGCTCATCCTTGCCATCGATGACCTGCTCATTGGCCAGCACCGTCTGGAGCGTCTCCGACCAGTTGACCAGCCCCTCACCGCGATAGGCCAGGTCGCCCTCGAAGAAACGACTGAAGAGCCACTCCGTCCAGTGATAGTAGGCCGGGTCGCAACTGACGGCTTCGCGCTGCCAGTCGAACATCGCCCCCATGCTGCGCAACTGGCGACGCATGCGCTCGATGTTGGCGTAGGTCCACGTCTTGGGGTGGATGTTGCGCTGGATGGCGGCGTTCTCGGCCGGCAGGCCAAAGGCGTCGAAGCCCATCGGGAAGAGGACGTTGTAGCCGCGCATGCGCATGAAGCGCGCCCGCGCGTCGGACGGGGTCATGGCGAACCAGTGGCCGATGTGGAGGTCACCGCTGGGGTAGGGCAGCATGGTCAGGGCGTAGTGCTTGGGTTTATCCCAATCGACCTTGGCCCGATACAGCCCGGCCGCCTCCCACTTCTCCTGCCACTTCGGCTCGATGGCCGCCGGATCGTAAACATCACTCATGATTGCATCTCCACCAGGAAAACAAAAGAACCCCTCTCGCTCAGAGACGAAAGGGGTTCCGCGGTACCACTCTGATTGACGGTACAAAGGTGGACCTGAAGGGGTTCGAACCCTTGACCTCCACAATGCCATTGTGGCGCTCTCCCAATTGAGCTACAGGCCCATACCATCCACTTCGGCACGTAACGTGTGCAACCCGGCGTCGGCTACTGGTTTCACCGGCGCGGCTCCCAGGCGAGTTCAGCGCTACTTGCCACCCTTGCAGCCAGGGGGCGGCTCTCTATGGTTGACGCGCCTACTACTCCTGTTCGCAGCCATTGGCTATGCGATTGTCTGCTGCCGGAGCCGGAAGCCCCCGGCGATGGACCTGAAGGGGCTCGAACCCTTGGCCTCTACAGTGCGATTGTAGCGCTCTCCCAGCTGAGCTACAGGCCCAACAGCAAGATTGGATTTTACCCGGATTGGCTAAAATGTCAAGGCTGTAGGACAGGGTGAATCCTGCCCTACGCTTGACCGCCGGATGATTGCACTTTACCATTGCGGCCACAGAGCAAACCCATGAAAAAGTACGTTATCACCCTCGAATACTGCGTTCCCTGAGACTACTGGCCGCGCGCCACCCGTGTGGTGGACGAAATCATGCGCCACTATCAGCACGTGATCGAGCGCTTCACGCTCATCACCGGCACCAAAGGTGTCTTTGTATTCACAGTGGACGACGAAGTGCTTTTCTCGAAGAAAGCCCTCGGCCGCCACGCTGAGCCGGGCGAAGTCCTGGCCCTCTTCCGGCAACACATCGGCCCCGATGTAGAACCCTACCCGCGCAGCGAATGAAGAACGGAACCACAGATTTCACAGATTCAAAAACTTTGAATCTGTGAAATCTGTGGAATCTGTGGTTCCCTCTTTTACTCTTCAGGATAGGTATAGAACCCCTGCCCCGTCTTGCGTCCCAGCCGACCGGCGGCCACCAGGCGGCGCAGCAGCGGCGACGGCCGATAGCGATCGTCGCCCCACTCAGCGAATAGCCCGCTCATCACCCCCAGCACCGCGTCCAGACCCATGAGATCGCCCCAGGCCAGCGGCCCGTGGGGGTAGTTGGTTCCCAACTGCATGGCCCGGTCGATGTCCTCGGCCGCGGCCACCCCCTCCAGCAGCAGCCCAGCCGCTTCGTTGATCAGGCAGCAGACCACCCGCGCTCGCACCAGGCCCGGTCCGTCACTGACCCACACCGGCTCCTGCCCCAGCCCACGCCAGAACAGTTCCGCCTGGGCCATCGCCGATTCTGAACTCTGCAACGCGGCGGCCAGTTCGACCAGCCCACCACCGGCGATCGGCGGCAAGAGGCCGAAGCCGACGACCCGCTCCGGTCGGGCCACCCACGCGGCGGCTTGCGTGGCGCTGGTCGCCAGGGCCGACGTCAGGATGAGCGCGTCGGCCGGCAGAGAGTTGCTCAGCGCCAGCAGCAACTCCTGCTTGGCCGCGGCCGACTCGTTATGCAACTCGATAGCGATCTCCGCCCCGGCCAGCGTCTCCATCGCGTAGCCGGCCTCGATCGCGCCGAGGAAGTCCTCGACCAGGAAGATGGCCGTGTCGTGGGCGGTGTGGCGACAGAGGCGGCCGACCTCGTCAACGAAGGGAATCTCACCGGCAATAATGACTCTCATAATCTTATTGTAGGGCGGGTTGGCAACCCGCCCAATCCTTGCGTGATCCTTACTGGTGATCCTGGGACGGGTTGCCAGCCTGCCCTACAGCGGCCAAGAAGTCGAGGACGCAGGCGTTGAATGCCTCAGCCTGATCGATAGGCGTAGCGTGGCCCGAATCCTCTATAACCACCAGCCGCGCGTTGGGGATCAGCGCCGTGTACCCTTCCTTGGCCGCAGGCGGCGTGTAGTCGCGGTCGCCTGAGATGACCAGTGTCGGGCAGCGAATCGCACCAACCCTGTCGAGCACGCTCCAGCCAACCAGCGCCCGCATCGCCGCGCGGTAGGCTCGCGGATCGTTCTGCGCCCAATGGGCAATGAACTGCGCGCGCAACTCGGCCTGCTCCGGCTTGGGGAAAAGGCGCGGGCCGAGGAAGTGGGCTGTGCGCGCCGGCTTGAAAAGGCGGGCCAGGGCCAGCCGCTGCCAGATGCGCAGCCGCTCACCGAACGTGTGGGCGACCAACTCCGGCGCGCTGTTGACGATGACCAGACTGCGCACCCGTTCCGACCAGTCGACAGCCATCTGGAAGGCGATCATCCCGCCCATCGACAGGCCAACGATGTGAGCGGCGTCGATGCCCAGCGCGTCGAGTAGACCCAACACGTCGGCCGCCATCATCGCCACGCTGATGGGGCCGGGCGGCTTGGCGCTACGGCCGTGGCCGCGCATATCGGCGGCCACGACGCAATAGCGCGCCGCGAAAGCCGGCATTTGCAACTGCCAATCGTCACTACGCGAACCCAGACCGTGCAGCAGCAGCAGTGGCTCCCCCTGCCCGGCTGTCTCATAGTAGAGTTCGATGCCGTTAGCCCGCTGGGTCGGCATGGCTCTCCTGTAGCGCGGTGCTGATGACAACCAGAGCTGGGAACTCCTCTTGCAGCCAGGCAGCTAGCCGGCCGACCGCGACGTGGACGCCACGCGTCGGCCGCGGGAAACCGACCTCGGCCAGCCCAATAACCACCTCGCCGTTGGCCCGCGGACGCAGCTCCAGCCCCAGCCGCTGGCGGAGGGGGTCTTCGTTGATGTAGGTCTCGATGAGCAGCTTGCCGTCGGCCAACGAGCGATACGCCTCGATGAAACGGACGAGGCCGCCGTCAAACTCGCTCATCGTCGGGCGAAAGCGGCGGCCGATCTCGTCCAGATCGACCGGCCCGCGCAGAACTACGTGCGGCATGGCAACCTCCTGGGGAATGGGAAACGACTCGACCACCGGCGCGGCGGTGCGCTGCCACGGGAAGTAGCGCGGCGTGCGCATCTCGCTCCGGGCCACTTGCTCATACTTGGTCGTCACGCGTCCGGGATCGCTCAGCACGAACGGCGCGCCGGCCCGGCTCTCGAAGTGGGGCGAGCGGGCCAGACAGCCGGCGATCTGCGCCGCATACTCATCGTGGTCGGTGGCGATATCAAGTGCGCCGCCGGCAGCCAGCCGCGACGCCAGCAGGCGCAGGAAGGGGTCATTGATCAGCCGCCGCGCGCCGTGGTCCTTCTTCGGCCAGGGGTCGGGGAAGTTGATGACCACCGCCGCCAGAGCTGCCGGTTCGCACAGAGCGCGCAGCACGGCCGCGGCGTCGGCCTGGATGAGCCGGACGTTGTATAGCCCCGCCCGCTCCAGCTTGCGGCCCGCCCGGCGCAGGGCGGGAATGGAGATCTCCACGCCCAGGACGTTGGTTTCCGGCCGGCGGCGCGCCCAATCGGCCAGGAAGAGGCCGCTGCCGAAACCGATCTCCATGACCAGCGGCGCAGCGCGGCCGAACAACGCCGCCCAATCGGCCGGCCAGGGCAACTGCTCCACTTTGTACCAGATCGCCGGCGACATGGCGGCCATTATACCGCCCATTCATCCCTGCCGTAAAACTGAGTGGGCGTCGAAGATTTAACGCAAAGGCGCGAAGGGTAAAGCCCTTTCTTCTCTTTGCGTCCTGGCGCCTTTGCGTTGAATTCTTTCCTCGTTTGCGCCGCCGCCTGGCATACGTCACAATAGGCGTGACGGGTTAGAAACCGAGTTTCATGATCGAAACTCGGTTTCTCGTGAGACAAGATGAAACGCACGATACACATTCTGGGTGTGCCGATGGACTTGGGTCAGAACCGGCGCGGCGTGGACATGGGTCCCAGCGCCGTGCGCTATGCCCACCTGCAAGCGCGGCTTGAGCGGCTGGGCCACGTCGTCCACGACGCGGGCAACGTCAGCGCGCCCAACCCGGAGGCTGTCTCTTATACACATCTGACGCTGCCGACGAGCGATCTAGGGTAGATCTCGGTGGTCGCCGTATCATTAAAAAAAAAAAAAGAATGAGAGAGACAGCACTAAGAAGAACAGACAGACAGAAACGGAACACGTGAAAGAAGAAGAAAG
>CALLZA010000426.1 GCA_937858165.1 uncultured Ardenticatenia bacterium | reverse complement strand
CGACAAAGAAGTTATAGTCACGTGCAGTGTTGACTGTGGTGAGTATTCAGTCGTTGATCAAGTGCTTGCATAGTAGTGTCGCTTGACTGCTGAGTGTTGCGAGAACATCTAGACGGTGGCACGAGTGTATTCTTGAAAGATCATGTTTGTTTTTTTTTTTCAAGCAGAAGACGGCATACGAGATCTAGTACGGTCTCGTGGGCTCGGAGATGTGTATAAGAGACAGCGCGGGCAGCGGGCGGTCGGTCTGGTTGCGGTCGCCGCGCTGGGCGGTAGCGCTATCTTGGGCCAAGGCGATGGACGCGGTGAGGGCCAAGGCCCCCAACAAGACCACCAATCGCATTACACGTTTTAGAGCGTTCTTACTGAACAACGTTTGCCTCCTAGCAGTGGTAGGGAAGGATAAATTGGGTTTGATGGCCGGAGCAGGCGAACCGCGCCAAACCGGCCGGGTTGGGTTAGGGTCGAGAGGCCGCTTGATGGTTTTTCGTTCCGCTACTCACCTCCTTGTTGCCAGGCAGAGGGCCACAGTAGAGCAGGAGCAGGCTCCTAAAATCGGTAATGAGCGTGACCGCCCAGTGATGCTCGGCAGCTGATGAGAATCACTTACGAAGGCTGTCGACGGCCATGCATATGACTTGTGTAGTGTAATTGACTCCCCTTACATTCTTGCTTACAACCTGTTCACGCTCCGTTCACAACGCAATGGTACCCCACTTAGCCGTGTGAGCCACCCCAGCACCCCGCGCCAACTGCGGGGTGCGCTATCTGGACATAGCGCCAAAGTCACGTACAATTTTATCTAGACAAAGATAGACCGTCGTCGGACGTGGGTAGCGCCAGCCAAACGGCTGGGGGCGGCCCGGTTGGCGGCGCAAGGAGGTTGGAGTAAATGGAACGTCTGCGACGCGACTTCAGTACGATTACGCTCGTCATGATTCCGGTGGCCATCGCCATCAACATCGCCATCGGCCAACTGGTCTACACCCTCAAGTTGCCCCTCTATCTCGACTCCATCGGCACCATCTTCGTCGGCGCCGTGGCCGGGCCACTGGCCGGGCTCGTCACCGGGGCGTTGACCAACCTGATCTGGGGCCTCAGCGGCATCAACTCCTTCTACACCGCCTTCTGGATCACCGGCGCGGCCATTGGTCTGTTGGCCGGCCTCTTCTCGCGCTTCGGCTGGTTCAAGGTCTGGTGGCGGGCCATCATCGCCGGTGTCATCACCGGCCTCATCGCCGCGCTCATCTCCGCGCCCATCCTGACCTACGTCAACGGCGGCGTCACCGGTTCCGGCACCGACGTCATTACCGCCGTCTTCCGCAACGCCGGCCTGGGCATCCTGCCGTCGGCCTTCGCCCAGGGTGTTTCGTCCGACCCACTCGACAAGGCCATCTCGTTCTTCATCGTCTGGGGCGTCATTCGCGCTCTGCCGTTGCGCTTCCTGGATCGCTTCTCGCGCGCCGAAGACATCCGCTAACGCAAGCGCCGGGCGACCATGAGCAGCACGCCCTTCAGTCTTTACATCTCGCGCGAAAGCGCCATCCACCGTCTGCACCCGCTAACGAAGCTGACGGTCGTCGCTCTCTGTCTCGTGTTGGGGCTGTTCCTGCCTGGGCTGTGGCTGACCTACGGCGTGGTGCTGGTCATTATTCTGCCCCTGGCCGCGGCCGCCGGCGTCTTGCCCCCCTTCCTGCGTGCCCTGCTCAAGACGGCGCTGCCGGTCATCATCTCCGTCTTCCTTGTCCAGGGGCTCTTCTGGCCGGGCGGCACGCCGATTCTGCGCCTGGGGCCGCTGTCGCTACAGGCAGAGGGCGTCGCGTTCGCCCTCCGCAGCGCCGGGCGCTTTCTGACGATCATCAGCAGCTTC
>CALLZA010000425.1 GCA_937858165.1 uncultured Ardenticatenia bacterium | reverse complement strand
TTCTAGTCTTTCTGTTTTTTCTGTTTTTTTTTTTGTTTCATCCTACTTGCTCTTCATATAGTATTAGTTCTTCGCTTGTGCTTGTATTCTCTTGTTTTTTTTTTAATGATCCGGCGACCACCGAGATCTACACTAGATCGCTCGTCGGCAGCGTCAGATGTGTATAAGAGACAGCTACAGTTCCGGCTCCCAGACCGGGCCGAGATTGAGAGTAAAGCCGGGCAGGACGGGATCGCCGGAAATGGAAGTCGCGTTTTCCAGCGTGGCAACGGGTTCGCCGGGGCGGTAGACGGTGATGGTGCGCGTCGCCGGGACGAGCAGCCAGCCCAGTTGCGCGCCGTTGGCCATGTATTCGTCTATCTTGGCCTGAAGGTCGCGGAGGTGGTCGCTTGGCGACGCGACCTCGACAACGAAGTCTGGGCACAGAGGCGCGAAACGCTTACGCTGTGCCGGCGTCAGCGCGGCCAGCCGATCACGCCGTACCCAGGCAGCGTCGGGCGCGCACGGCTTTATTGGGTAAGGTAAAGCCCGTAGACGAGTCGAAGATAACACCGGTTCCATTCTCCTTGGCCCACTGACCGAGCGCCAAGAGAACCTGGGCATTCTGTGCGCCCGTTTCCATTCCTGAGGGGGACATAAACACAATCTCTCCTGCAGCGGTGAGTTCAACGTTGAGATCGGGATTAAGTCCGCAAAGTTCGTAGAATTCGTCGGGCGTCATGTCAAACAGCGGACGGAAGCGCACGACCAGGTACGTCACCTGCTGCTCGGTTACCGGAGGGGCAATCGCCTCGACCATAGCGCTCTTCCTTGCCGGTCGCGCCGGCGCTAAGAGGAGGAAACCACAGATTACGCAGATTTCACAGATTACGCTCTGAGGAATCTGTGAAATCTGCGTAATCTGTGGTTTCTTCTTCTGACATTATAGCATAGGCCTAGCTGGCCGGATCGTTCTCCGGCGTGCGCCAGTAGATGCCGTTTTCGCGGGCCATGTAGCCGGCGTCGACCAGATAGCGCCGCAGGGTGGCGTAGTCTTCGTTGAAATCTCCCAGCCACTCGCTGAACTCGCGCTCCGTCCAGCGCCGCGCCGGGTCGATTTGCCCGGCCAGCCAGCGGATGATGATCTGTTTCTTCTTCTCCTGGGCCGGGATGTCGACGATGCGGCCGTCCTTGACCCAGGTGCGCAACACGCGCTCCTCTTCGTTCAACTCACTCCTCGGCACCAGCGCCGCCAGGTTCGGCCGGGCGAAGATGTCCTTGCCGATCGTCTCCAGCGCCCCTGTGTTGAGTTGGTAGATGCGCATCGTGCCCTCGGCGCGAACGTCCACGAGCCCCAACCCCTTTAACTCGGCCAGATGGTGTG
>CALLZA010000424.1 GCA_937858165.1 uncultured Ardenticatenia bacterium | reverse complement strand
CTCCTATATCTACTTCTGCTTCTGTTCCTTTCTTCCTTGTTTTTTGTTGCTCATTTATCCATCTCACGGCATGTGTATACTTGTTCATCCTTGGTAGCGTCGCCATCGACGTTTTTTTGTTTTTTTTTTTTAATGATACGGCGACCACCGAGATCTACACTAGATCGCTCGTCGGCAGCGTCAGATGTGTATAAGAGACAGGGCTTGGCCGTCCTAGCGGCGGGCGACGACGGCCGGCAGAAAGGTCGCCTCGTCGCGCACTGCCGCCTGGCCTGAGTCGGGGTCGAGCATCAGCCCTGAGACGTCAACGGCTTCAAAGTCGTTGCCCGTCAACTGGTGCAGTTGGCGCAGCACGTCGTTATCCCACCGCTCGTCGGGCGCGCCGGAGACGTACCACGGCGAACCATTGTCGGCCAGGATGATGCCGTAGCGTTGCATGGCCCGCAGGATGACCTGCACCTGGGGCGCAAAGCCGCTCACGTCGAAGTCGGCCCGCAGCCGGAAGCGCTGTCCCATCGGCGGGTAGCGTGGTTCGGTCAGGTCAGAGGCAAAGTGGCGCGCCGGCCAGACGAACGCTCGCTGCGTGTCCGGCGCGGTGAAGCGCAGGGCGTGGGCGATCTCGCCGGCGGTCACCTCATCGTAGCGCACCAGCCCGGGCAGGATGGGCAGACCGGCGGCGTCGGCCGACGTCCAGCCGGCGGGGCGCAGCGTGTGGCTGCCCAGGTCATAGATGGCCCCTGAACCGGCGTCCCAGCCGCCGTCGTCGCGCGGCCAGGCGTCGTACAGCTCGTACAGGCGGCACGTTCCTGCCTGCACGATCAGGATGTGGCGATCACCGTCGCTCTGCGGCCCGCCCTCGATGGGGGCGTCGGGCGGGATGGGGTAGGGGCCGGGGTCGCTCTCATCGTCGTATTCGAAGCTGACCGCCACGCCCGGCTGGTCGGAGGGGACGACAACAAAGGGGATGCCGATCGGCCCGCCGTCGTCGGGTGGCCAGATGCCCGCGCCGAAGTCGGCGTGGAACTCGGTTTCATTGCCGATGGCGGCCACGTACTCGTCTGACAGTGGGTGGCGCGGTAGGGTGTCGATGGGGGTGTTCCAGATGTTGTCGGGTGGGAAGAGGGCACAGGAGGGTGAGGCGGCGTGGGGGAGCGCAGTAGCGGATTGAGCGTCGTCGGCCGATGGCTGACCGCCCACGGGCGGAGGCGTCTCCCTGGCAACAGTCGGTACGGCGGCGGTCGTACCTCCGGTCATCGGCCCTGAGCAGGCCAGCAGGCCAAGCGTGGTGGCCAGGAAAGTGGATATGATTCGCATAGTCACATCTTTCTTTGGGCACTAAGACGTATGTGCCGATACTCGTCACTCGTCACTCATTAGCGCGCTGCTGCCACGGCAGCACGCCGCTGACGTTCAGTTCCTCGCGTAGGAACGTTTCGTCGGGCACGGCCGGCCAGTCGTAGACGACCACGCTGCCGGCCAGCTTGTCTTGCCAGCCCTGCCGCCGCCGGTCGAACAGCGCCCAGAGGAAGCCAATGAACAGCGCCAGCCCGGCCAGATAGCTGCCGATCATGCGCAGCACGGCGCGCCCGAACGACAGCCGCCGCCCGTCACTGCGCACGACGCGCACGCCCAGCAGCAAGCCGCCCAGCGTTTGGCCGTTCAGGCTCCAGCCGATGATGCCGTAGCTGATGATGAACAGCGTGCCGGTCAGCCCGGTGACGGCCGCACCCACCGCGGCCGGCAGCCCGTCGCCGGCGATGAAGCGGCCGAGCAGGGCGTCGACGTTGAACAGGCTCAGCAGGGCATTGATGAACGTCGTCGCCAGCGACACGGCGACCATCAGCAGCGACAGATCGACGAGCATGGCCACAACCCGGCTGGCCGCGCCGGCGTAGTGTCCGGCCAGCGTGCGCTCCACACCTGGCAGGGCGGCCAGGGCCGGGCGGCGGCGCAGATACACGGCGCGGAACGGGGGGGCTTCGCCCAGCACGGTGCGCCGTGTGCGCCGCGCCAGTGACACGTCGAGGCTAACCAGCCGTTCGCGGAGTTCCTCGATCATCTCTTCGACCAGACCGGTGCTTTGGCTCTGGACGACCTGCTGCACCAGCACCTGGACGCCTTCGTTCTGCGTCAGGTCCGACACCGAGCGCTGCATCAGCCCGCCCAGTGACGCCTCGGCCACAGCCCGGCTGCGCGCCTCTTCGCGCCGGCCGGTCTCCGTCCAGCCGTTGACGATGGCTTCGCCGCGCGCCTGGTAGCGATGAAAGCGAGCGCGAACCGGTCGCAGCAGACGGCTGCGGCGGATGGGGCGGCTGGCGTGGTCGAGCGTGCGACCGAGGGCGTCGGTGACCTCGTCGATCAGACGGCCGCCGCGCCCGGCCGAGGCGCGGGCGTCGGTCAGCAGGCCGATGGTTGTGTGGCGGGCCGCGGTCAGGGAGTCAGGCTGGTCCCACTCGGCTGCCGGGCGCAGCACCGTCGCCAGCGTGCGCGGCGGCTCAGCCGGCTCGGCGGCGATCTCCAGCCGGGCGGCGACGTTGTCACTAACGATCAACGCCCCGCCGAGGGCCAGCTCCGACAGGGTCGGCCGCCGCGGCGCGGGCGGTGGCGGCGCCGCTTCGTCGCTAGGGGGTTGGTGTTCGTCCATAGGTGCTTTTCTATCTGCTAAATCTGCCCAATCTGCGGATTACCCCTCTTCGATCTGTGCCATCTGGGATTCTATCTTTCATTCCGCCGCGGGAGGCGGTTGGGCCAACCGAGCGTAGGTATGGGCCAGCCAGGCGTTGGACCAACCCAACAGCTTCGACTCGGCGACGATGCGGCCGATCTCGGTCCGGGTCATCTTGGCCTCGCTGCGCAGCACGTTGGGGTTGTTGCGGCTCAGGGCCAGTGTGCGCGCTGCAAACAGGAAGGGCCACATCAGCGCCAGGCGCAGGCCGTGTTCCGAGCGCGGAAAGGCGGTGATGAAGCTCAGGCCGTGGGCCAGGTGGCGGTCGGCCTTGTCGGCCAGCCGGGCGACGACGGCCAGCGCCTGCGGCTCGCATGCCGGCTCCAGCAGCGTCTCGCCGGTCAGCCCTACCTGGCTCATAAAGGTGCGCGGCACAAACACCCAGCCGCGCTCATAATCCTTGCGGATGCCGCGGATGACGTTGACCGTTTGCAGGGCCAGCCCGCACTCGCGCGACAGAGGCATGAGCGCATCGCGTTGGTCCATGATGGCCGGCGAGTAGAGGGCGAACAGATCGGTGATCAGATAGCCGACGCGGCCGGCGACCTCGTGCATGTAGTCGTCGAGGGCGAGTTCGTCCTCAACGTAGGGGCCGTGCTGTTGCCAGCGGGCCATGCCACGCGTCGTGGCGTGGACGTGGGCGACGATGGGGGCCTGGAACGGCGCGGGCAGGGCGCGCAGCCAGTCGAGCACTTGCGGTGTCTCGCGGATGACCTCCACTTCGGGGTCGGCCGCGTCGAGATCATCGACACGATGGGCCAGGCCGGCGGCCGGGGCGCGCCCTTCCAGCACGGCCGCCCACTCATCGAGTAGAGCGACCTTGCGCGCCGGTGGCATCGTCTCGTGGTCTTCGATGCCGTCGGAGACGCGGAACATCAGGTAGGCGACCGAGACGGCATCGCGCAGCAGCGGCGGCAGTTGCTCGATGGAGAGGGCGAAGGTGCGGCTGACCTGCCTGACCATGATATCGCGTTTCTGCATACACTGTTCCTCTGCGTCAGAAGAAAAAAGGAACCACAGATTACACAGATTGTTCTCTAAGAATCTGTGTAATCTGTGGTTTCTCTTCCTACAATCGCCGCCCGGAGCGCCAGATTGACCACAACAGCCAGAATGTCAGCACGATGACCGCGGCGAAACCTAGCACGGTGATCCACGTCAGCAGCCCCCACGGCCAGGTCAAATCGAGATTGGGCAGCAGCAGGGCCAGGCCGATGGTCAGCGAGCCGAGCAGGATGGCCTGGATGACGCGGTTGGCGACGCGGTTAAGCTGGCGGGCCAGGTTCTCGGTCGCCGGGTCCTGGATACGAAACTCCAGTTGGCCGCGCTCGATGCGGCTCATCAGCCGGCCGGTCTGGTTGGGCAGATTGCCGATGAAGCCCGCCCAGCCGCCCAGTGCTCGCAGCGCGTCCGGCCCCCAACTGGTCGGCAGCGCCAACTGGATGAGAAAGCGGCGCACGTATGGCCCGGAGACTTCGAAGACATCGAAATCGGGCGCGACCTGCTTGCCGACGCCCTCCATGACCACCAGCGTCTTGATGAGCAGCCAGTAGTCGCTGGGCACGCGCAGGCGATATTCGTAGATGATGGGCTGGATCTCGGCCAGTAGCTCGCTGGCCGAGATGTCCTTCAGCGGCAGCCCCTTGTAGCGCCGCAGCAGCCGCCGCAGATCGCGTTCCAGACCGATCTCGTCCACGGTCGGGTCGGCGATGCCCATGCTGATGAGCTGGCTGACGGCCGACGGCGCGTCGAACTGGATGATGGCGATGTAGAGACGGATGAGATTGGCCTTGTCGCGCTCGTCCAGGAAGCCGACGGTGCCGAAGTCGATCAGGCCGATGACCTCGTCGGGCAGGATGAGCATGTTGCCGGGGTGGGGGTCGGCGTGGAAGAAGCCGTCTTCCAGCACTTCCTGGATGATCAGGCGCGAGGCGTGGAGGGCGATGCGCGGGCGGTCGAGGCCGGCGGCGTCGAGGGCGGCCAGGTCGTCGATCTTGATGCCGCGCAGCCGCTCCTGCACCATCAGGCGGCGGGTGGTGTACTCCCAGTAGACGCGCGGGACGCGCAGGTATGTCTCATCGGCGAAGTTCTCGCGGAAGCGGTCGGCGTTGCGCCCTTCGCGGCGGTAGTCTAGCTCCTCGCGCAGCGCGTCGGCGAACTCGCCGGCCAGCTCGACCGGGTCGAAGGGCACGAAGCCGGGCAGCCGCTCGCTCATGAGATGGGCAATGTCGGCAAGGATGTGTAGATCGGTCTCGATGAGCCGTTCGACGCCCGGCCGCTGCACCTTGACCACGACGTGAGTGCCGTCGGGCAGCAGCGCCGGGTAGACCTGGGCCAGCGAAGCCGAGGCGATGGGCGTGGGGTCGAAGGCGGCGAAGAGTTCCGGCAGCGGGCGGCCGAGTTCCCCTTCGATAATGGGCAGGATCGTCTCCCACGGATCGGGCGGCACGTTGTCATGCAGGTTACCCAGTTCCGCCAGCACCGCGGGCGGCAGGATTTCGGGGCGCGTGCTGGCGATCTGGCCCAGCTTGATGAACGTCGGGCCAAGCTCCTCCAGCGCCAGCCGCAGCCGCACCGCCGGCGGCACGCGATCGGCCTCGTCGACCCCACGCCGCAGCAGCCGCCGCGGGATGTTGAGCCGGTCATCCAGCCCCAACTGGGTCAGCACCGCGCCAAAGCCGTGGCGGGCCAGCACCTCAGCGATGCGGCGATAGCGCGCCAGATGGCGCGGACGCAGGCGGAACAGGATCGAATCTCTGAGCAACGGACAGCCTCATGCAGCTCGGGACGGCATGAATAATAACCCACCCGCCCGGCAGACACCACAGGTGGGCGGTGTCTGAGGAGAATGCCTCAGAATGCTCTGATGCTGGATGTCGTTGGGTGGATGCAATGTGGCCCGTCGTAAGGGCGGGACTCAGACCCGCTCTTACGACTCGAAGACGATCCCCTGCGCCAGCGGCAACTCCTTGCTCCAGTTGATCGTGTTCGTCTGGCGACGCATGTAGGCCTTCCAGGCGTCAGAGCCGGACTCGCGGCCGCCGCCCGTCTCCTTCTCGCCACCGAATGCGCCGCCGATCTCCGCCCCCGACGTGCCGATATTGACGTTGGCGATGCCGCAGTCGGAACCGGCGGCGGCCAGAAACGCCTCGGCGGCGCGGACGCTGTCGGTGAAGATGGCGCTCGACAGCCCTTGCGGCACGTCGTTGTGCAGGCGGATGGCCTCGTCGAGGGTGTCGTATTCGAGCAGGTAGAGGATGGGCGCGAACGTCTCGCGGCGGACGATGGGCGTCTGGGCCGGCATGCGGATGAGCGTCGGCTCGACGAACTGCGGGCCGAGGTCGGGCCGCGCCCGGCCGCCGGCCAGCACCTCGCCCCCCTCGGCCACGGCCTGGGCCACGGCCGCTTCCATTTGCGTCACGGCCGCGCCAGTCACCAGCGGCCCCAGCAGCGTGCCCGCGACCAGCGGATCGCCGGGGCGAATCTGGCCGTAGGCGCGGCTCAGACGGGCGACCAACTCCTCGGCCACCGGGCGCTGGACGATGATCCGCCGCGTGGAGGTGCAGCGCTGGCCGGCCGTGCCCACCGCGCCAAAGACGATGGCCCGCGTCGCCAGGTCGAGGTCTGCGTCGGCGGCGACGACAATGGCGTTGTTGCCGCCCAACTCCAGGATGGTGCGGCCGAGGCGGGCGGCCACGGCCTGGGCCACGGCCCGGCCGGTGGCGGTCGAGCCGGTGAAGGAGATGAGCGGCAGGCGCTCGTCGGCCACCAGTTGACGGCCGACTTCCGGCCCGCCCACGGTCAGGGTGAACACCCCACTCAGCCCGTGGTCGGCCATGACGCGGTTGGCGATGTGCTGCAGGGCGACGGCCGTCAGCGGCGTCAGTTCCGACGGCTTCCAGACGATGGTATCGCCGCAGACGGCAGCGATGGCTGCGTTCCACGACCAGACGGCCACCGGGAAGTTGAAGGCGGTGATGACGCCGATGGGCCCGAGCGGGTGCCACTGCTCGGCCATGCGGTGGCCCGGTCGTTCGCTGGGCATGGTCAGCCCGTAGAGCTGGCGCGACAGGCCGACGGCGAAGTCGCAGATGTCGATCATCTCCTGCACCTCGCCGATGCCTTCGGCGCGAATCTTGCCCATCTCCAGAGTGATGAGCTCGCCCAGCGGCTCCAGCGACTCGCGCACGGCCAACCCCAGATCGCGCACGACCAGACCCCGGCGGGGCGCGGGCAGTTGCCGCCACGTCTCAAAGTTCGCCCGCGCGGCGGCCACCGCTTGATCGACGGTTTGCGGCGTGGCCGGAATGACGCTAGCCAGCGGCTCGCCCGTCGTTGGGTTGAACGAGACGAGCGGCGGCGCGCCGCTGTCGAGCCAGCCGTCGGGGCCGGTGCAGACGCCGGGGTTGACGGGTTGGATGTTGAGACGTTTGAGGAGCGATTGTTGGTGGTTCATGGCGCTGTCCTATGTCGCGCGACTCTCCAGAATCGCGCTTCAATTTGCTACTGAAAGGCGCGATTCTGGAGAATCACGCGACGATAAGGCGCCATTCTGGAGAATCGCGCTACCATAGGCAATTATAAGGAGTGGCCCGCTGCCCGCCAAAACGCATGATACCCTATCTGCTGCCCGCCATCCGTGATTGGTCTGAGTGGTCGGCCGTCTTCACCGACGCCGCGCTGTGGCGGCCGGCTGTCGAACGGCTGTGGGTGGCCGAGCCGTCGCTGGCGGCGCGCACCGGCGTGGGGCGGGTCGGAACGATGACCGCCGGGCTACCCGGCACGTGCGCCGGCTTCATCCCCAACGAGTCGGAGGTCCTCAAACCTCTCTCCCCGCGGGTGTCCCGCGCCCTACACCCGAGAGCCGGCGTCCACCGGCCGACGGGCGGGGGCCGGTCAGACTAGGCGCGGCACGCGGG
>CALLZA010000423.1 GCA_937858165.1 uncultured Ardenticatenia bacterium | reverse complement strand
TCTCTTGTGTCGTTTTCCTGCATTACTGTGTGGTGCTGACTAGGATTCACCTCATTGTTTTTTTTTTAATGAGACGGCGACCACCGAGATCTACACTAGATCGCTCGTCGGCAGCGTCAGATGTGTATAAGAGACAGGCCTAAGTTCGTCGTAAAGCGCTTTGTCGCGCTCTTTAGCCTACAGAGAGAAGAGCGCGACAAATCCTCTACTACGAACCACAGGAAACTTTAACTATGGAAAGTTCGATCATCATCTCCGGCTTCGGCGGCCAGGGCGCGCTGTTTGCCGGTCAACTGCTCGCTTATGCCGGCATGGACGCCGGGCGATTCGTGTCGTGGATCCCCTCCTATGGCCCGGAGATGCGCGGCGGCACGGCCCACTGCACCGTGATCATCGGCGACGACGAGATCGGCGCGCCCATCGTCGCCCAACCCGACGTGGCCGTCGTCCTCAATCTGCCGTCCTATGACAAGTACGAACCCCTGGTGAAACCGGGCGGGCTGCTGGTTGTCAATAGCTCGCTGGTGGCGTCCGAATCCCACCGCGACGACATCGACGTCATCTACGTGGGCGCCAACGCCATCGCCGAGGAGTGGGGCACGCCCAAGATGCTCAACATGGCCGCTGTCGGTGCGCTGCTGGCCGGGCGGCCGGTGTTACCGCTGGAGGTCGTCGCTGCGGCCCTGGCCGCCCACCTGCCGGCCAACAAGCAACACCTCATCGAGGCCAACCTCCAGGTCTTGCGCCACGGCCACGCCGTCGGCCTGCCCGCCCGCGCTTAACGGAAGAGAGTAACCACAGATTACACAGATTTCACAGATTTTTGATCTGTAATCTGTGAAATCTGTGTAATCTGTGGTTTCTCCTCCGAACTTGCGGGCGTTGGTGATTGCGATACAATGCCCGCGTCGATTCCCCGTCGTCCGCCTGCCCTCTGCCGCGGCCGACACCACCTTTAGGAGAACCAATGAACCACGCAGCCAAGCGTCTGACCCCTGTTCCGTCTGACCTGGACATCGCGCAAGCCGCCACACCGTTGCCCATCAAGGAAGTCGCCGCCCAACTGGGCCTGACCGAAGACGACCTGATCTACTTCGGCAAGACCAAGGCCAAAGTCCACCTTGATACCCTGCCCAAGCTGGCCGACCGGCCGATGGGCAAGTACATCGATGTGACCGCCATCACCCCCACGCCGCTGGGCGAGGGCAAGACGACGACCAGCATCGGCCTGGTGCAAGGCCTCGGCGTCCTGGGGCACAAGGCCATCGCCTGCATCCGCCAGCCCAGCATGGGGCCGACGTTCGGCATCAAGGGCGGCGCGGCCGGCGGCGGCTATAGCCAGGTCATTCCGATGGAGGACTTCAACCTGCATCTGACGGGCGACATCCACGCCATCACCGCCGCCCACAATCTCGTCGCCGCGGCCATCGACGCCCGCTGGTACCACGAAGACCGTATGAACGACGAGAAGCTGGCCAAGGTCGGCCTGTCGCGGCTCAACATCGATCCCTACCGCCTCACCTGGAACCGCGTCACGGACACCAACGACCGCGCCCTGCGCAAGGTCATGGTCGGCCTGGGGCCGGAAGATGACGGCCGCCCGCGCCAGACCGGCTTCGACATCACCGTCGCCAGCGAGATCATGGCCATCCTGGCCCTGGTCAACGGCACCGACTACAAGAGCGCCCTGCGCGACCTGCGCCAGCGCGCCGGCCGCACGGTCATCGGCACCAACAAGGACGGCAAGCCCATCACCCTCGACGACCTGGGCGTGGCCGGCGCGGTAACGGTGCTCATGAAGGATGCGCTGCACCCCAACCTGCTGCAAACGTTGGAAGGGCAGCCTGCCTTCGTCCACGCCGGGCCGTTTGCCAACATCGCCCACGGCAACTCCTCCATCCTGGCCGACCAGTTGGCGCTGCGGCTGGGCGACTACGTCGTCACCGAATCCGGCTTCGGCGCCGACATCGGCATGGAGAAGTTCTTTGACATCAAGTGCCGCGCCTCCGGCCTCATTCCCGACTGCGTCGTCCTCGTCGCTACCATCCGCGCCCTGAAGATGCACGGCGGCGGCCCGCGAGTCATCCCCGGCCGGCCGCTGGACAAGGCCTATACCGATGAGAACGTCGCCCTGCTGGAAAAGGGCATGGCCAACATGGTCGCCCACATCCGCAACGCCAAGCGCTTCGGCGTGCCCGTCGTCGTGGCCGTCAACAAGTTCCACACCGACACCGCGGCCGAGATCGCCGCGGTGGAGCAGGCGGCCGTGGCCGCCGGCGCGGAGACGGCGGTCATGAGCGACCACTGGGCCCACGGCGGCGACGGCGCGGTGGCGCTGGCCGAAGCGGTCGCGGCCGCGTGCGAAAAGCCGTCGAACTTCGAGTTTCTCTACCCTCTCGACCTGCCCATCAAGGCCAAGATCGAGATCATTGCCAAGCAGATCTACAGCGCCGGCGAGATCATCTATGAGCCGCAGGCCGAGAAGCAGATCAAGTCCTACGAGGACAACGGCTTCGGCAACCTGCCCATCTGCATGGCCAAGACCCACCTGAGCATCAGTCACGACCCGGCGCTGAAGAACGCACCGTCGGGCTATACCCTGACTGTGCGCGAGGTGCGCGCTTCGGTCGGCGCGGGCTTCATCTACCCGCTGCTGGGCGAGATGCGGACGATGCCCGGCCTGGGCACGCGGCCGGCTTACATGAACGTCGACATCGACGAAAACGGCCGCGTCATGGGCCTGTTTTAGAACAAAACAGTGGCAAAGGGCGCAATCAACCCTGTTCCCAGGGTTAATTGCGCTCTTTGCGTCTTTCTGGCGCTTCGCGTGAAGTGGCCAGGCGAGGCAACCCATGAGCGCACTTAGCAAGCACTATGACACTATCGTCATCGGCGTCGGCGCGATGGGCAGCGCCACCTGCTATCAGTTGGCGCGGCGCAACAAGCGCGTCCTCGGCATCGAACGATTCGACATCCCCCACGACCTCGGCTCGTCCCACGGCTACACGCGGATCATCCGCCTGGCCTACTACGAGCACCCCTCCTACGTCGTCCTGCTGCGGCGCGCGTACGAGTTGTGGGCCGAAATCGAACGCATGGCCGGCGAGCAGTTGTTCTACCGCACCGGTTCGCTCGACTGCGGCCCGGCCGACAGCCACGTCTTTAACGGGTCGCTCCAGTCGTGCGTCGAACACGATCTGCCCCATGAGGTCCTGACCGGGGCGCAAGTCAGCCAGCGCTACCCCGCCTACCACCTGCCGCCCGAAGACCTGGCCGTCTTTCAACCCGACGGTGGCTTCCTGCGGCCAGAGCGGGGCACGGTGGCTTACGTCGAGGCCGCCCACGCCCTGGGGGCGGATATTCATGGCCGCGAGGCGCTGCTCGACTGGCAGCCGTGGGGTGACCGGGTGCGCGTCTTCACCGACCGCGACGAGTACACCGCCGACACCCTAGTCTTCACCGCCGGCGGCTGGAACCAGAACGTGTTGCCCGTGTTGCGCGGTCTGGCTGTGCCGGAGCGACAGGTGTTGGGCTGGTTCCAGCCGGCGCGGCCGGAACTGTTCCGGCCCGAACGCTTCCCCGTCTTCAACTGTCTGGTGCCGGAGGGGCGCTACTACGGCTTCCCCGTCTTTGCTGTGCCGGGCTTCAAGTTCGGTCGCTATCACCATTTTGAGGAGTCGGGCGAGGCAGAGTATCTCTCGCGCGAGGCGTTCCGCGAAGACGAAGCCGTGTTGCGCGACTTCGCCGAGCGTTACTTCCCCGACGGCGCCGGGCCGACGATGATCCTCAAGGCGTGCTTGTTCACCAACACGCCCGACCGTCACTTTCTGATCGACCTGCACCCCGACCATCCGCAGGTGTCGTTTGCCGCCGGCTTCTCCGGCCACGGCTACAAGTTCGCCAGTGTCGTCGGCGAGATTATGGCCGACCTGGTCGAGCGCCGGGCCACGCGCCACGATATCAGCCTGTTCAAACTGGCCCGCTTCACTGAACAGGCCAGCCTCGGTCATGAACCGCAAGGGGATCTTCTAGTCCACAACCCGCGGCACCCGCTCTATCGCGGCGATATGCCGCGCGAAGTGCCGGGCGGCGCGTTGGGCCAACCGCATGTACGCCAATGACAGAGGTCGATTGAGGCAGAAGATCTCCCGCCAAGGGCGCAAAGAGCGCCAATAACGCCAGGAGAGTTTTCTCTTGGCGTTCTTGGCGCTCTTTGCATGAGGTTCTTCTCCCAGCTGATAAGAGCGAGGCCACGCACTACGAACAGCCGACTATGACATCTTACCAAATCCTCTATTGGCACGGCATCCCCGTTCAAGTCCGCGCCGGCGGCCGCCGCGACCGCGCCAGCATCGAACTGCCGCCACGCTTCCAGGAAGCCGTCGATAGCGCCGCCATGTCTGCCGGGCTAACCGGCACTGACGGCTACCTGTCCGGCTTCGTCTGGGGCGAGGCGCAGGAGCGCGACGGCTCCCCGGCCGAGGTCGCCGCGGCCGTGGCCGCCGAGCTGGAGGCACGCCACCCCACCCTCGACACACGCGCCGTCGCGGCGGCGATTCGTCAGAAGATAGAAACCACAGAATGAAAAGTTGGTTCTTGGCGTTTTTGGCGCCCCTGACGATCCTGGCGTGAGGCTCTTGCTCTTAATCTGTGAAATCTGTGGTTCCCTCTCTTGCTTTGGAGCACGTGCCCCGGCGTGCTAGAATCCCTTAAACTTCTGGATGCTGTCTGTGCGCCCCCCTGCGGCGTGCCTCTGCCCGGTGAAATTGACATGGCTACGGCCAACGGCGAACATCACGTCATCTTCATGCCCTCCGGCCGCCGCGGCCAGGCGCGAGCCAACGAGACACTCCTCGACACCGCTCGCCAGTTGGGCGTGGCGATCGAAAGCATCTGCGGCGGCCGTCTGACCTGCGCCAAGTGCCGCGTTCGCATCGAAGAAGGCCGCTTCGCCAAACACGGTATCGACTCGGCCGCCGCCCACGTCAGCCCACCCGACGCCCGCGAGACGGGTCTGCTGGCTGCCGCGCCCGACGGCGACGGGGCGTATCGCCTCGCTTGCGCCAGCCACGTCCGCGGCGACGTACTGGTCTATGTGCCGGAGGAGAGCCGCGCCCACAAGCAAGTTATCCGCAAGTCGGCCACGACGCGCGTCATCGACGTGGCCCCGGCCGTGCGCCGGCTCTACGTTGAAGTCGATCCGGCCGAGTTGGGCGAGCACCGCGGCGACTGGGGCCGGTTGCAAGCCGCGCTGGCCGCGCAGTGGCAACTGACCAACCTCACCATTGACCTGCCCGCCCTGCGCCGCCTCCAGCCGGCGCTGCGCGCGGGCAACTGGGCCGTCACCATCATTCTGTGGGGCGAGCATGAAGTAATCGACGTGCAGCCCGGCTATAAAGAGGGCCTTTTTGGCCTGGCCGTTGACATCGGCTCGACGACCATTGCCGGTCATC
The DNA here is from genome assembly GCA_937858165.1 of uncultured Ardenticatenia bacterium. Lineage (GTDB taxonomy): Bacteria > Chloroflexota > Anaerolineae > Promineifilales > Promineifilaceae > Promineifilum. The sequence goes on along the minus strand of CALLZA010000423.1, from coordinate 4,894 downwards.
TATGCGACCTCCGCACCGGGGCCGTGCTGGCGACCGAGGCGGCGATGAACCCACAGGTAACGTATGGCGAAGACCTGATGAGCCGCGTCTCCTACGCCACGACCCACCCCGGCGGGCTGGACAAGCTGCACGCGGCCGTCATTGAGGCGCTCAACGCGCTGGCCGCCCGCGCCGCCCGCGCCGCCGGGCAGCAACTGCGCGACATCCACGACGCTGTTTTTGTGGGCAATACGACGATGATCCACATCCTGCTGGGTATCAACCCGCAGGAGTTAGGCGGCGCCCCGTTCGCCCTGGCCACGCGCGATGCGGTGGACGTGAAGGCCCGCGAGTTGGAGTTGCGCTTCCATCCGGGAGCCTACGTCCACGTCTTGCCGGCCGAAGCAGGGCACGTCGGCGCGGACAACGTCGGCGTGCTGCTGGCCGAAGAGCCGCACCGCCAGGATGAGCTAACCCTGCTCGTCGACGTCGGCACCAACGCCGAGATCGTGCTGGGCAACCGCCAACGGCTGCTTAGCGCCAGCAGCCCCACCGGCCCGGCGTTCGAGGGGGCGCAGATTCGCTTCGGCATGCGCGCCGCGCCGGGGGCCATCGAGCGCGTGCGCATCGACCCGCAGAACTGGGCGGCCCGCTTTCGCGTCATCGGCGAGGATCGTTGGTCCGACGCCTGGCCGAGTGGGCCGGACGTGCCGCCGGAAGCCCAACCGCAACACCTGGCGGCGGGCATCTGTGGTTCGGGCATCATTGAGGTCGTGGCCGAGATGTTCCTAGCCGGCATCATCCGTGGCGACGGCCGCTTCGACCCCGACCGGCCGCACGAGCGCGTGGTCTGGGAAGGCAAGCGCGGGGCCTACGTGTTGGCGACCGGCAACCAGACGGCCAACGGTCAGCCCATTCTGGTGACGCAGGATGACGTGCGCAATATCCAGTTGGCCAAGGCGGCGCTTTATGCCGGGGCGAAGCTGCTTATGAATCGCCTGGGTGTCGCGCGCGTCGAACGGATCACCCTGGCCGGGGCGTTCGGCAGCTACATCGACCCGCAGTACGCTATGCTGTTGGGCCTTATCCCCGACTGCTCGCTCGACCGGGTGACGGCTGTGGGCAACGCTGCCGGCGACGGGGCGCGCATCGCCCTGCTGAACCGGCATAAGCGGGCCGAGGCGGCCGAGCTGGCGCGCTGGGTAACCTACGTCGAGACGGCCATTGACCCACACTTCCAGGATGAGTTCGTCGGCGCGATTCACATCCCGCACGCCACGGACACGTTCCCCCATCTGGAGAGCCGTCTGACGACGCCCTTACCTCGCACGGCCAACGGCAACAAGGCCAACGGCCGCGCCCTCCGGGCCGAACGCATCCGCGGGCGCAAGCTATAGCGCGGTTTGGTTACCCGCGATCCGGCTGTAGCGCGGGTAGGCAACCCGCGCAGCTATAACTGTGACGGTGGAAGAGCGTAGGTAGAGCAACCCGCGCTACAGGAAGAGTATGTGTCATGAGTGACGAAGAGATCGACCTGCAAACGATGTCGGACGACGAGATCTATGAATTGATGAAGGAAGACCTCTACGACGGCTACGCTGAGGAGGTCGTCGAGGAAGTCAACGTCATGCTCGAACGCGGCCACGAGCCGTATACCATCCTCACCTCCGGCCTCGTCGCCGGCATGGACATCGTCGGCGCCGACTTCCGCGACGGCATCCTTTTCGTGCCCGAAGTGCTCATGGCCGCCAAGGCGATGAAGGCGGGCATGGCCATCCTGCGGCCGCTGCTGGCCGAGACGGGCGCGGAAAAGATCGGCACCATGGTCGTCGGTACGGTCAAGGGCGACATCCACGACATCGGCAAGAACCTGACCGGGATGATGATGGAAGGGGCCGGCTTCGAGGTCATCGACCTGGGCGTCAACAACTCGGTCGATAACTTCATGGCCGCCATCGAGAAGCATAAGCCCGACATCCTGGGCATGAGCGCCCTGCTGACGACGACCATGCCCTACATGCGCGTGGTTATCGACGCTCTGAAAGAGGCCGGCATTCGCCAGGACATCATCGTGCTCGTCGGCGGCGCGCCGCTCAACGAGGCGTTCGCCGAGGAGATTGGGGCCGACGCCTACTGCCGCGATGCGGCCGTCGGTGTCGAGACGGCCAAAAAGTTCATGTATATCCGGCGGCAGAAAGCGAAGACAAGAGGCTAGGTCACAGGTTCCAGGTTCCAGGGGAAGAGCGCTATTCCCCTGGAAGCTGGAACCTTGTTTCGGAGGAATCTATGAATAAGCTACAACACCTCCTCGACACCAACGAACCCATCGTCCTAGACGGCGCGATGGGCACGATGCTATTTGCCGCCGGGCTGCTGGCCGGCGCGCCGCCGGAGGAGTGGAACGTATCCCACGCCGACCGCATCCGTGCCGTCCATCAACATTATGTCAACTCAGGCTCGCAGATCATTCTGACCAACTCCTTCGGCGGCACGCGCTACCGGCTGAAGCTCCACAACCTGCAAGACCGCGTCTACGAATTGAACCGCGCCGCGGCCCAGAACGCCCGCGCCGCGGCCGACACCGCCGAGCGGGTCGTCCTAGTGGCCGGGTCGATGGGGCCAACGGGCGAGCTGCTGGCCCCGATGGGCACGATGACCTTCGACGACGCGCGGGCCGCCTTTGCCGAGCAGGTGCGCGGGCTGGCCGCCGGCGGTGTCGATCTGCTGTGGGTCGAGACGATGAGCGATCTGGCGGAGGCGCGCGCGGCCGTCGAGGGCGCGCGCTCGATCACCGACTTGCCCATCGCCGCTACCATGAGCTTCGACACCAACGGCCGGACGATGATGGGCGTCACCCCGGCCCAGGCCGTGCGGACCATGAAGGAGTGGGGCTTGGTGGCCGTCGGCGGCAACTGCGGTAACGGCATCGCCGAGATCGAGGGCGTCATCGACGCCATGCACCGCGCCGCGCCGGACGTCCGCCTCATTGCCAAGGCCAACGCCGGCATCCCCCAATGGCGCAACAACGAACTTATCTACGACGCCACGCCACCTATCATGGGCCGCTATGCCCAGCGCGTGCGAGCCCTGGGGGCCTGCTTCATCGGCGGCTGTTGCGGCAACGGCCCCGACCACATCGCCGCCATCGCCGCGGCGTTGCGCGCCCCCCTTTCCGACGCCGACCGCGCCGCACTGGTCGCCGAAATGGCCGCCAACAACGACAACAGCGCGGCCGAACCACCCACCGCCCGTGAGCGGACCTACCGCCGCCCCCGCAACTAGGAGCGAAACCCAATGTCCCTGCGTAGCTGGTTGCAGGCCCACCCCCGGCTGCTGGAGCGCGCCTACGACCTGACCCACCGCCTGTTTACCCGCGCCGCCCCACTCATCCGCCGCGTCGGCTACGAGCGGGCCGAGCGTTGGCTCGTTCCCTTCGAGGAGCCGGCCAAACAACTCATTTTCGACTGCCGCAGTTGCGGCCAGTGCATCCTCCACTCCACGGGCATGACCTGCCCCATGAGCTGCCCCAAGAGCTTGCGCAACGGCCCGTGCGGCGGCGTGCGCCCCAACGGCCACTGTGAGGTCTTCCCCGACCGCTTCTGCGTCTGGGTGCAGGCGTTCGACCGCGCCGGGCGCATGGCCTACTACGGCGACGAGATGCTGTGGATTCAGCCGCCGGTCAACCACCGCCTGCAAGGGGATTCGGCCTGGGTCAACATGCTGACCGGGGCCGACACCACCTACCCCGAAGGCTGGCGGCGCGTCCCGTCACAGGTCAAGCTAAACCAACCCGTCAGCCTGGCGACCCCTTCGAGCAACGGCCATGAACATCACATACAAATCCGGTAGCCGCCTCGAACGGGTGTTGCGGTCGGGCCGCTTTGCTGTGACGGCCGAGCTGAACCCGCCCGACAGCGCCGATCCCCAAGAGGTCTATGACGCGGCCGTAACGCTGGCCGCTGTCTGCGATGCCATCAACGCCACCGACGCCAGTGGGGCCAACTGCCACATGTCCAGCGTCGCCATCTGCGCCCTGTTGACCCGCGCCGGCTACTCGCCCGTCTTCCAGGTCTCCTGCCGCGACCGCAACCGCATCGCCATCCAGGGCGACCTGCTGGGCGCGGCGGCGATGGGCGTCAGCAACGTCCTGTGCCTGACCGGCGACGACGTGACCAACGGCGACCAGCCGGAGGCCAAGCGCGTCTTCGACTTTGACTCCATCCAGCTCTTGCGCACGGCGCGCATCATGCGCGACGAGGGCGTCTTTCTCAGCGGGCGCAAGCTGACTACGCCACCGCGCCTCTTCCTGGGCGCGGCCGAGAACCCGTTTGCGCCGCCGTACGACTGGCGGCCGCTGCGGCTGGCCAAGAAAGTCGAAGCCGGGGCGGAGTTCATCCAGACGCAGTACTGCTTCGATGTGCCGCGGCTGGCCGAGTTTATGCGCCGAGTGCGCGACCTGGGGCTGCACGAGCGGGTGTTCATCCTGGTTGGCGTCGGCCCGCTGCGGGGCGAGAAGGCGGCCGAGTTCATGCGCGCGAAAGTGCCCGGCGTCTACATCCCCGACGAGGTCATTGCCCGGCTGCGCGGCGCGCCGAAGGGCAAGCAGCGCGAAGAGGGCAAGCGTATTTGCGTCGAGATCATTCAGCAGGTGCGCGAGATGCCCGGTGTGGCCGGCGTCCACGTAATGGCCTATCGGCAGGCTGTCTCTTATACCCATCTCCGCGCCCACGAGACCGTACTAGATCTCGTATGCCGCCTTCTGCTTGAAAAAAAAAAATGCAACAATTACTGCTAGCAAACCATAGGAGACATGAGAAACTGAACACCTGTGTACTAGCGCGACGCGCACAAGAGTGTGAAGACGTGTTATACACACACATACAGAATATTAAGTCAGACTATGGTGATCCAGTGC
>CALLZA010000422.1 GCA_937858165.1 uncultured Ardenticatenia bacterium | reverse complement strand
TGTGGTGTAGTGCATTAGTCGTGTAATTGTAGGACGTATCAGACGAATGTGTACCTTTAAGTGTTGTGTACTAGTGTTTTGTTGTGTTTTTTTTTTGCAAGCAGAAGACGGCATACGAGATCTAGTACGGTCTCGTGGGCTCGGAGATGTGTATAAGAGACAGGGCCTGGGCCGCGGCCGAGGCGCAGCGGCGTGGTCTGGCCGTCCACGCCGGCACGCTGGAGTCGGCCGCTTTGCCGCCGGAGTCGTTCGACGTGGTGACGATGTGGGACGTCATCGAGCATCTGGCAGACCCGACGACCGAGCTGGCCTCTGCCCGGCGGCTTCTGCGCCCCGGCGGCTGGCTGGTCGTCCACACGATGGACATTGGCTCGCCCGTGGCCCGGCTAATGGGCGCGCGCTGGCCGTGGCTGATGGACATGCATCTCTACTACTTCAATCGGCGCACGCTGCCGGCCATGATCGCCGGGCACGGCTTCGACATCGTCTGGCAGGGGGCGCAAGGGCGCTACCTGCGGCTGGGGTATCTGGCGTCGCGCGTCGGCGGGCTGCACGCCGGGCTGGGGCGCGCCGCGCGGCGGGCGATTGATGGGCTGGGGCTGGGCGCGGCGGCCGTGCCGGTCAACTTCGGCGACCTGATTACCTGTATCGGCCGGCGCGTCGCCTGAGGGGCGGTAGAATCTTCATCCCGTTCGTGTTATACTGGGGCCAATTCAGGCGGCTTGGAAAGTACAAACGATGCAGCCAATCAAGCTAATGATCGTTGATGACCATCCGCTGTTTCGACAGGGGCTGGTCGATGTCCTGGATACGGACGACGGCGTGGCCGTAGTGGCTGTGGCGGCGAATGGCGACACGGCCATTTATCTGGCCGAGGAGCAGCAGCCCGACATCGTGCTCATGGACGTCAATCTGCCGGACATGAACGGCCTACAGGTGACGCGGCGTATTCTGGCGCTGGCTCCGGCGACGAAGATCATTATCCTGACCGGCTATGACGACGCTGAGCAGGTCTACCATGCGATGCAGTTGGGGGCCGTGGCCTATTGCGCCAAGGACGTGCCGCCGGAAGGGCTGCTGAATACCATACACGCCGTTTATGGGGGCAACTACGTCATCCATAATCAGGTGTTGACCACCGAAGAGATCGCCACCTGGTTCCAACGTCGGGCCACGCGCTATAGCACGTACCCGACCGATGAGCAGCCTAGCGCCACAACGACCTTTACCCCCCTCTCGCCGCGCGAGATGGAGATTCTGGAACTGGTTACGCGCGGCGCCAGCAACAAGGAAATTGCCCATCGTCTGACTATCAGTCAGCAGACGGTGAAGAATCACATGACGGCCGTTCTGCGCAAGCTGCGCGTGGACGACCGCACTCAGGCCGCTGTCTACGCCCTGCGCCACGGTTGGGTGCGGCTAGACTCGGCCACACCGTCGACACCGAGCGAATGAGCGCGAGCGGCCGGCTCGCTGTGGAGGAACAAACGTATGCGCTTCTTGAGAGGCGATGATGGTCAGGGGCTGGTGGAGTATGCCCTGGTGCTGGTCCTGGTGGCGGTCGTCGTGATCGCCATCCTGGCCCTGCTCGGCCCCTCCATCAGTGAATGGTTCAGCAATGCTGGAGCATGGTTCCAGCAGCTGTTGAGCGGCTGACGGCCCGACGTGGCCGGCGTTGTATAGGAATAGTGGCCTTGACCGATCGACCGACAGGCGACAAAAAAGGGGAGTGGGAACTGAGCGAGATTCGCGTCCGGCGCGACTCGCCAACGGTCGGCGCGCGCGATGCCTTCCTCGATCTGAAGAATCGCCTTTGCCGCCAGCTACTGGCCATGCGCGACCCGGCTTTGGACGTAGCCGATCGCGCTCAGATTCGGCCCTTCGTCCACGATAGACTTGATGGACTGCTGGATGAGCGTGGCATTGTCCTGAACCGCGGCGAGAAGCGACAACTCCTGGAAGCCATCGTCGCGGAGCTTTCCGGTTCGCAGTCGTGAGTACTCACCTTGCCCCCGGCCCGCCCGGCGCCTGGTTGCGGCGCGTGAGCTTGTTCTGCCTGGACGTTTTCTTCCCGCCCGTCTGTGCCGCCTGTGGGCGGGTGGGCGTCCTGCTGTGCCCGGCGTGCGAGGCGCGGCTGCTGCCTGTGGACGGGGCCATCTGCCGCTGTTGTGGCCGCGCCCTGGCCGACCAGGCGCGGGGGGCGCACTCCCTCTGCCCCGCCTGCCGCGACGCCCCGCCGCCGTTGGCCCAGATGCGCGCCCCGCTGCGCTACGCTGAACCGACCAGCCGTCTCATCCATCGCCTGAAGTATGAGGGCTATTTTGCCCTTGGCCGGCCGTTGGCGCGACGGCTGGTGGCCGGTTGGCCGGCGTGGCGGCCGTCGCCCGACCTGATCGTGCCCATCCCCCTGCACCCGCGCCGCCACTTCCGTCGCGGCTACAACCAGTCGGAACTGCTGGCCCGGCCGTTGGCCGAGGCGGTGGGCGTGCCCTTTAGCGCCACTGCTTTGCGCCGCACGCGCCACACTCCGCCGCAAGTCGGGCTGGGGCCGGAGGCGCGTGCCGCCAACGTCCAGGGCGCGTTCGACGCCGTACCGTCAGAAGTGGCTGGACGCGTGGTGCTGCTGGTAGACGACGTGTTGACGACCGGGGCGACGATGAGCGCCGCGGCCGAAGCCCTGCTGGCCGCCGGCGCCGCGGCCGTCTCGGCCTATTGTTTGGCGCGGGTATCATAGTCATGGGATAATGCTCTTGCGCGAACCCAAGATCTTCGGCCGGCGGGCCTGCCAACGACGCACCCAATTCTCGTCAAAGGAGTAGAGGTCAAATGGAACTGCAAATCCTCTCGAACAACATGGAAGTCACCCCGCGATTGCGCGACTACGTGGAGAAGAAGACCGCGCGCCTCGATCGCTACCTGCCCAGCTTGTCATCGATCCAGGTCGAACTGGCGATGGAGAACACCCGCAGCGCTGTCCAGCGCCACGTGGCCGAAATCACTATCCGCGACGAGCGCGGCACCATTTTGCGCGCCGAGGAGCGCAACAGCGATATGTTCGCGGCCATCGACGCCGTGGTTGATAAGCTGTACCGCCAGATCGAGCGCTACCGGGGCAAGAACCGGGCCAAGACGCGCGGCAAGGGTGAGGAGCTCGAGGTCGGTGAGCCGCTGCCTATCGCTGAAGAAGCGTTTGAGGAAGACCACACCATTGTGCGCTACAAGCGTTTCGCCCTGCACCCCATGTCGGCCGAGGAGGCCATCGACCAGATGGAGCTGCTGGGCCACGACTTCTACGTCTTCTTCAACGCCGAAGACGACGCCGTAAACGTCCTCTATCGCCGCCATGACAGGACGTTTGGCCTGCTCCAGCCCGAAATGGGCTAATGCGACGGCAAGATGGCGCGAATTCTCGTTATCTGCACGGCTAACATCTGCCGTTCACCCGTGGCTGCGGCGCTGCTGCGCGACCGGTTGCGACAGCGCGGGCTGGGCGATTGGACGGTCAGCTCGGCCGGCACGTGGGCCACGGCCGCGCGGCCGGCCTCGCGCTACAGTGTCGACGTGATGGGGCGCCACGGCTTCAACATCGCCGACCACCGCGCAACGATGGTCGAGGAGCGCCATCTGCGCGAGGCCGACCTGGCGCTGACTATGGAAGACGGCCACGCCGAGGCGTTGCGGGCGGAGTTCCCGACCCACGCCCACAAGGTGTTTTTGCTGACGGAAATGGTCGGCCGTGCTTACAACATTCCCGATCCCTATGGCGGCCCAATAGAGGAGTATCAGCACATGTACGACGGGCTGGTGGAAGTCATTGACGCCGGCCTGGATCGTATCATTGCCCTGGCCAGCGCGAATCACGAATTACGAATTAGGAGTTAGGAATCTCAGATTGAAGAATCCGTTTCTTCATTCCCAATTCCTAATTCCTAATTGATTTACCAGCCTTCAATGAACTGCGCCCACTCCTGCCGCTGCTCCAGGTGGGTGCCGAAGCGGTAGGCGGCGGTGGGGTTCGGCTCGAAGGGCAGGCGGCGCAGCACCATCTCGGCTTCGGCCGGCAGCTTGCCCCCCTTGCGCCGGTTGCAGGGGGAGCAGGCGGCGACGAGGTTGGTCCAGGTGTGCGGGCCGCCATAGCGACGGGGGATAACGTGGTCGAGGGTTAGCACGCGCATCTTGCGGCCGCAATACTGGCAAGTGTAGTCGTCGCGGCGCAGAATCTCGCGCTTCGATAGCGCCACCCGCGACCGCGGCCGGCGCACCATGTGGCTTAACTTGATGACCGAAGGGATTTCGAACGATGTGACAGCACTGCGAATGGTCCCCCGACCATTCACCACGATCTCAGCTTTACCGGAAAGTACCAGAGCCAGAGCCCGCTTCGTGCTACAGACGTGTATGGGTTCAAACGTCACGTTCAGAATGAGCACCGGCTCCTCTAGTAGGCCTTCTCTGCTCATACGACCGGGAGTATACCTGAGAGAGGCCCCCGGCGTCAATTGCCGCCTGTTAAGCATCGGTTAAGGATAGTAGCGTGAATTGCGCCGTCTTATAATCGGCGTTCCTTTTAGCCCCAAGCCCACCCTTTGAAATCTGCGGATGCTTTCCGCGTTTGGGAGTGACAACATGCAAGACGGAACTACTGCCTGGCTACAAACGGAGATCGACAACCTGAGGGCCGCCGGTCTGTACAACAATATTCGTACCCTCGACTCGCCGATGGACGCCTGGGTGACTATCGACGGCCGCCGCCTGCTCAACTTCTGCGCCAACAACTACCTGGGGCTGGCCAACCATCCCCGCGTGCGCGCCGCCGCCCAGCGGGCCATCGACCAGTACGGCGTCGGCCCCGGCGCGGTGCGCAGCATCGCCGGGACGATGTCGCTCCACATCGAGCTGGAGCAGCGGCTGGCGGCGTTCAAGCACGCCGAGGCGTGCATCACCTTCCAGAGCGGCTTTACAGCCAATCTGGCGACCATTCCCGCCCTGGTCGGCCCCGGTGACCTGATCTTCTCCGACGAATTGAACCACGCCAGCATCATCGACGGCTGCCGGCTGAGCCGGGCCGAAACGGTGCGCTTTGCCCACGCCGACGTGGCCGATCTGCGCCGCCAGATCGAGAGCCGCAGCGACTACCGGCGGCGGCTAATCATCACCGACGGCGTCTTCAGCATGGACGGCGACATCGCCCCGCTAGACGCCATCTGCGACGTGGCCGAGGAGTACGGCGTCATGCTGATGGTCGATGACGCCCACGGTGAGGGCGTGCTCGGCCGCGGCGGGCGGGGCATCGTCGATCACTTTGGCCTGCACGGTCGGGTGGACGTGGAAGTGGGCACGCTGAGCAAGGCGTTCGGCGTTGTCGGCGGGCTGGTGGCCGGCAAGGGGATCATCATAGAGTGGTTGCGACAGCGCGGGCGGCCGTTCCTCTTCAGCAGCGCCATGACCGCGCCCGACGCCGCGGCCTGCATTGAGGCTGTGGCCATCCTGAGCGAATCGACCGAACTCATCGACCGGCTGTGGTCTAACGCCGAGCTGTTCCGGCGCGAGATGCAGGCGATGGGGTTCAACACCGGCTATAGCCAGACGCCCATCGTGCCGGTGATGCTGGGCGAAGCGCCGCTGGCCCAGCAGTTCAGCCGCCGCCTGTTCGAGGAGGGTGTGTTCGCCATGGCCATCGGCTACCCGACCGTGGCCCAGGGCAAGGCGCGCATCCGCGTCATGAACTCGGCCGCCCACAGCCACAGCGACATCGAGATCGCCCTGGAAACGTTCAGCAAGGTGGGGCGCGAACTGGGCGTGATCGGCTGAAATCAGAAGGGCATCGCGTCAGCGGATTGCGTTCGTTCGTAGTTGAGCGCTTTAGCCCAGTTCTTCAACTCGCGCAAGAACCGCGCGAAAGCGCTCAACTACGAATGGCTGTCTTCTACAAGGTAAATCGCTGCCCCATCTCCGGCACGGAGACGTTGCCGAAGCCCAATTGAGTCCGCAGGCTATCGGCCAGAGCAAAGGCCGCGTCCGGCTCGCCGTGGACGAGGAATGTGTGGCCGGGCGGTGGTTGCAGCCGCTTGGCCCAGGCCAACAGCTCGGAGCGGTCGGCGTGGCCGCTCAGCCCGTTGAGCGACAGCACGCGGGCGCGCACGTCGTAATCCTCGCCGAAGATCTTCACCCGCTTGTGGCCGTCCACAAGGCGGCGGCCGAGCGTCTCCGGCGCCTGGAAGCCAGTGATGAGAACGGTGCTGCGCGGGTCTTCGATGTTGTTCTTCAGGTGGTGGAGGATGCGCCCCGTTTCGGCCATGCCGCTGGCACTGATGATGACCGCCGGCTGGCGAAGGAAGTTCAGCTCCTTCGACTCCTCCGGCGAGCGGGTGTAGCGCATCATGGCGAAGCCGAACGGGTCACGGTCACGGTCAGAGACGAGGACTTCGGCGATCTCGGCGTCGTACGCCTCCGGGTGGGCGCGGAAGACGGCCGTGGCGTCGATGGCCAGCGGGCTATCGACGTAGACCTGGAGGTTGGGCGGCAGGTCGCGCCGCTCGACGAGGTTGTTGAGACGGTAGACCAGCTCCTGGGTGCGGCCGATGGCGAAAGCGGGCACGATGACCTTGCCCCCTTGCTTAATCGTCTCGCGGATGATTTCTTCCAGCCGGTGGTCGGTGTCCACGTCGTCGGGGTGTTCGCGGTCGCCGTAAGTGCTCTCCATGATCAGTACGTCGGCCCGGTCGAGAAACACCGGGTCGTTGAGGATGGGCCGGTTGGCGCGGCCCAGGTCGCCGGTGAAGACAACGCGCGCCGGCTGCCCCGCGCCCGCGTCGGCCACGTCGAGCACAACGAGGGCCGACCCCAGCACGTGCCCGGCGTCGTAAAAGGTCAGGGTGATGCCCGGCGCAACCTGATAGGGGCGTTCGTAGCTAATGCCGATGAACTGCTTCAGACTGGCCAGGGCGTCGGCCATCGTGTAGATCGGTTCCAGCGGCGGCAGGTTGTCGCGGCGGCGCTTCTTGTTCAGATAGGCCACGTCCGACTCCTGAATCTTGGCGCTGTCGCGCAGCATGATGCTGCACAGGTCGCGCGTGGCCGAGGTGGTGACGATGTCGCCGGTGAAGCCGTTGCGCACCAGGCTGGGGATGTTGCCGCTGTGGTCGATGTGGGCGTGGGAAAGGATGAGCGTGTCCACGGCGCGGGCGTCGAAGGGCAGGTGGCGGTTGCGGTCGGCGCTCTCGTCACGCGGCCCCTGGTAGAGGCCGCAGTCGAGCAGGATGCGGCGGCCGTTCACTTCGAGTAGATGTTGCGAGCCGGTTACGGTGCGGGCCGCGCCGTAGAAGGTGATCTCCATTGTGGCAACTCCTTATTGAATTAGGAATTAGGAATTACGAATTAGGAATTGAAGACGCGGCGCTGGCTCATCCTCTGAATTCCTAATTCTTAATTCCTAATTCCTAATTGCTTGATGATTTCCTCGCCATACTGCGCCAGCCGATAGGGGCCGAGTGCATTGAGGGCAGCCAGTTCGTCGACGCTGCGCGGGTTGGCCTGGGCGATGGCCCACAGGGCGTCGCGGCTGATGATGACGTCCGACTCGACACCGCGGGCCTGGGCGCGCGTCTTGCGCCAGCGGTGCAGCCGGTCATAGCGAATGAGCACGGCGTCGGGCGGGCGCGGCGGGCGCGGCGGCGGCTGGGGGGCGGGGGCCTCGTGCGCCTCGGCGATGACGGCCAGCAGTTGGCGGCCGTAGCGCTGTTGTTGGCCGGAGGTCATGCCGTGGACGGCGTCCAGTTCGCTCAGCCGGGTGGGCAGGCGGGTGGCAATCTCCACCAGCGTCTGGTCGCTCAGCACCTTGAAGTGCGGCGCGTTGCGGCGGCGGGCCTCGCGGTCGCGGTAGAGAAAGAGCGCCTTCAGGGCCGCTTGCTGCGCCGGAGTCATGTCGAAGACGCCGTTGATGTGCCAGAAAGCGTCAGGGTCGAAGCCGTTGTTGGGCATCTTGACCCGCGACTGCTCGGCGAACGTCTCCAGTGCCTCGGCCATCAGCCCGCGCGCTTCCAACTCGGCCGCCAGCCGGTCGCGCAGGGCGGGCAGATAGTGGGTGTCCTTCTGGGCGTAGGCCAGCTCGCCGGCCGACAGCGGCCGGTGGCACCAGTTGGCCTTCTGGAAGCGCTTGCTGAGCCGCACGTCGAACGCCCCTGCCAACATGCCGGCCAGCCCGAACTGCTTGTAGCCCAGGATACGCGCTGCCCACATCGTGTCGAACAGGTTGTGCAGATGCCAGCCGTAGTCGCGCCGCAGGAGGATGAGATCGTACTCGGCGGCGTGGAAGATCTTTTCCACGGTCGGGTCGGCGATAATGTCGCCCAGGCCGCTCAGGTCGAGGGGGGCCAATGGGTCGAGGATGAAGTCTGTGTCCTCGGTCGAAATCTGGATCAGGCACGCCCGCTCGGCATAGGCGTACATGCTGTTGGCTTCCAGGTCGATGGCCAGCCGGGGGGCGGCCCGCAGCGCGGCCAGACAGGCCCGCCAGGCCGTTTCGCTCGCCACCAGACGGAACGGGGGGAGCGCCTCATCGGGCGCGCCGGACTCAGTTCTTTGCGCTGTCATGCTCGCGATACCACTCCCAGAAGCGCCGCACGCCCTCGGCCACCGACACCTGTGGATCGTACGCCAGCAGGCGGCGGGCCTTGCTGATGTCGGCCTCGTTGCGCACGAAGTCGGCCGCCAGCCGGGGCGCGGTCACGACGTTGGCCTGGCGTCCGCTCAGCTGCTCCATGATGGCCACGAAGTCAGCCAGCAGCACTGGCTCGCCGCGGCCGAGGTTGATGATCTCATAGCCCAGCGGCCGGTCGAGCGCGGCGACGATGCCCGACACGGTGTCGTCGACGTAGGTCCAGTCACGGTACATCTGCCCGCCATCGTAGAGGGGAATTCGCTTGCCCTTCGTGATGCTGTCGGCCAGCAGGTAGGCCATCATGTCCGGCCGGCCGTTGGGGCCGTAGACGGTGAAGAAGCGCAGGATGGTGAAGTTCTGCCCGAACAGGTGGTGATAACTGTAGCCTAGAATCTCGGCCGCGCGCTTGGCGGCGGCGTAGGGTTGCAGCGGCCGGTCGCACGAGTCGGTCTCGATGAACGGAACCTGCTCCGTGTTGCCGTAAACCGACGAAGTAGAGGCCAGCACGAAGTTGCCCACACCACCGGCGGCCCGTGCCGCGTCGAGCACGTTCTGCGTGCCGTTGAGGTTGACGTTGACGTAGAGGTCGGGCTGCTCGATGGCGTTGCGCACGCCGGCCATCGCCGCCAGGTGGGCCACGGCGCTGAACTTATTCTCGGCCAGCAGGGTAAACATGCGCTCGCGGTCGCGCACATCGGCCTCGACCATGCGGAAGTTGGGATAGGCACACAGCCGCCGTTCGTTGGCTCGCTTGCGCGTCGGGTCGTAGTAGTCATTGAAGTTGTCGAGGCCGATGACCTCGTCGCCGCGACGCAGCAGGCGCTCGGCCAGATGGCTGCCGATAAAACCGGCCGCGCCGGTGACCAGAATTGTCATAGTTGAATACTCTCTTGTTCCGTCGGCCGCATGTCCTCGATGACCAGTTGCAGGTTCGTCGTGCCTTGCCAATGGTTGACGCCGATGCGGTAGGCCACGTCGACGAGCGGCGGCAGGCAGCCGGCCCACTGCCCCTGGCGAAAGGCGATGGCCGGCAGGGCTTGTTGTGGGGCAGGGCGGCCGTAGCGGCTGTGGCCGGGGCCGTTGCCGTTGGGGCGGCCGTCGACCAGGTGCAGTTGCAGATGGCTGCCATCGCCGCCCACGGTGCGATGGCCAACGACCTGCACGGCGCGGCTGAGCAGCAGCGGCGCGGGGTTGCTATAGCCGGTCGGCTCCAGCCGGGCCAGCGTCTCTTGCAGCGCCCAGTCCACGTCGCCCAGCGGCAGTTCGACGTCGATCTCCAGCGACGATCGCAACTCCTGCCCGGCCAGCCTGTCGGCAGCGATGTCGCTGATGCGGGCGATGAACTCTGCCACGTCGTCGTTGCGGATGGTGAAGCCGGCCGCCTGGGCGTGGCCGCCGTGGCGCACCAGCAGGTCAGCCACTTCGTCGAGGGCGTCGGTGATGTGGAACTCGGGGATGGAGCGACAGGAGCCGCGGCTTTCGTGCGCGCCATGCTCCATGATGATGGCCGGCCGGTAGTGCCTGTCTCTTATACACATCTCCGAGCCCACGAGACCGTACTAGATCTCGTATGCCGTCTTCTGCTTGAAAAAAAAAAACACAAACATAGCGAGTCAACTGAAAAGTACTAGTAATAGCACAACACAAA
>CALLZA010000421.1 GCA_937858165.1 uncultured Ardenticatenia bacterium | reverse complement strand
TCCTATCTCAACTAGTTATTGTGTTTCATGTGGTAGGCTATGTGCAGGTATAATGTTAATGTTTGTTTTTTTTTTCAAGCAGAAGACGGCATACGAGATCTAGTACGGTCTCGTGGGCTCGGAGATGTGTATAAGAGACAGATGGAGAGGCGGTCGTGGCCGATTGGGTCGCCAGACATGGCTTCCGTCTCCTCTCCAAGCGCTCTTTCGCCCTGTGGCGATTGGTATTGAACGTGGAGCACTACCACGCCCCGAACTGGGCAATTGCGGCCAAACAGCTACCGGAGTCATGGTGAAGTTCTACGAGTAGCCATCACCTCATCCTGTCAGGTCTGGCTTGTCGCGAGAAAATTGAGACTGTTTATGAAACCGACAGGAATCAACACCAACGACCTTGTGCGCCGTATTAGAGACGCCCAATACGAGCAGATCAAAGACAAGTCGCCCGAAGAACTGGTTCGGAGGAGCTTGAGGGCAGCATTGACTTGCCGCATTTCCACTCGCTGGAACAGCAGTTCAGGACGCCGGACCAAGCGCAGCAATCGCAGAAGCAGTCAGAACAGTATGTGGAAAATTTCTTCGGTGATTATACGCTGCTACAGAATGGCTGGCGGGCTTAACTGTTGCCTTTTATAAGGCGTCGTAATCCAACGAATGTATCAACCTCTCGACGACCAACGTGGCGTCGAGAGGTTTTTCATTTGGGAACAGTCAGCAATATACCTTCGTGATTGACCGATTCTTCATACGATTCGTCCATCGGTTAGAAGCAGCCGACCCCCATTCTCCGAGGTCATACCCTATGATATAATTTTATTGAATAAGGTTTCGGTAGAGTACCGGAGCAGGACATGGCCGTTATCTCGATGTTCTTTGGCATTATCGTCTCGATGTACTTTTTTGATAGGGATAGACACCACCTGCCACATATTCATGTGAAGTATCAAGAACAAGAAGCGTTTCTATCTATACCAGAAGGAACTCTGCTTGAAGGTCAGTTAAAAAGCAATAAAATGAAGCTTGTGCAAGCGTGGATCGAAATACATCAGGACGAGCGAATGGCCAACTGGGACTTAGCCAGCAATGGCGAGGCTATCTTTAGAATTGAGCCATTGCGTTGATAAACAGGGTTTACTATGAATCCACGAGTTGAAAACGTTAAGCCCAATTCGGATTTCACTCTCACACTGACGTTCACTAATTACGAAGTCCGCGTCTTCGACGTAAAGCCCTACCTGGATCGCGGCATCTTCAGCGAACTCAAAGCTCCGCGCATCTTCAACGCCGTCCGGCCCTTCCTCGGCAGCATCCAATGGCCCAACGGGCAGGACTTCTGCCCCGACACACTCTACTTACAAAGTACACCCATTGAAAACGACACCCGGCTGGAAGCGCCGGTCGCTTCCTAGCCGAGTGTCGCTCGCACAGAAACCGGGTTTCTCGGAAGAAACCCGGTTTCTAAATTCTTAATCTATCGTGGCCAGTAGACCTGACAGGTGGGCGGCCAGCTAGCCTTCAACAGGCATTGAACCTGCTGACCGCCCACCTGTCAGGTCTTGCGTCACCCTAAAACCCTTCCAGCACTGAGAGGTCAACCACGCCGCTCGCCAACCCCGCCACCCGCTGCAACAGCGCCAGCCGGTTCTCGCGCACGGCCGCGTCCTCGTCCATGATCAGCACCGCGTCGAACAGCCGGGTGATGCTCGGCTCCAGCCGGCGCAGCGAAGCGATGAACGTCTCCACCGAGCCGTCCTTAACGGCTTCAGCCTGGGTCAACTCTTCCAGCAGCGCCCGCTCCTCGGCCACGGCCAGGTCATCGGGCCGCAAGGTGAAGCGCTCCTGCAGCGGCCGGGTAATGCGCACGCAGCGGGCGTAGGCGTTGAGCAGCGGCGTCCAGTCAGGCGACTGGATCGCCTCGGCCAGCGCCCCCGCCCCCAGCCGCGCCGCGTAGGGGGCGTGGGCGCCTTCGGCGCTCTGGGCCAGCACGGCCTTGACGACGCTGCGGGCGTCTGGCCCTTATACAAAACCGACGCTGGCGAG
>CALLZA010000420.1 GCA_937858165.1 uncultured Ardenticatenia bacterium | reverse complement strand
TGATCGTGCAGTTACTTGGTTGGTGTGCCCGTTGTGTTCTAGTAGGTAGTTTCGCATAGGAGGATGCGGATGGTCACTCTGGTGAGATGTGTTATATTCTGATTTGGTTTTTGTTCAAGCAGAAGACGGCATACGAGATCTAGTACGGTCTCGTGGGCTCGGGAGATGTGTATAAGAGACAGAGCGTATAGTCCAACCCATCCACCGTGTGGCGGCGGGGCCGGGCACGGTCGTCGGTAAACTGCTCGCGCCAAAAGGCTGTGGCCCCCGGCTGCGTTAGCAACGTGGCACGGTTCAATTCGATCGCCGCCAGCGGCGTCCCGTTGGTGTCAGCCAGATCGTATTCGGCCAGCAACCCGGCCAGCATGGCATCATGGTTGCCCAACACCCAACTCTCCGGCGCTTCAGCGTGGACAAGCTCCGACAGCCAGCGCAAACACTCGACCGGCTCCGGGCCATAGCCGACCACGTCACCCAGATACCAGCAGTCAGCAATATGGCGCGCGTCCATATCGGCCACGACCGCGGCCAGCGCCTCGAAGTTAGCGTGAATGTCGGACAGGAGGGCAATGTGCATAGACCTAATCCTTTTTCCACAGCTTCTGCAGAAGACTGGCCCGCGCTTTTTGGCCAGCCATGTCGGCCAAGACGCGGCTGAAATGCTCCAGCCGCTTCCTCTCGTCCTCGTTCGAATAGCCAACTGTCTGGGCGCGGGTGACCAGAGCCTCTAGTGACGCCCGGCTGTTCCTAGAGGCGTCGCTAAACTGCTGGGCAGTTGGGAAAGCCAGCGCGGATTGATGCGGCGTCTCTGCCTGGATGTAGTAGCGCCACCGTTCAGCGGCGTAGCGTGCGGCCTTGGCTCGCTCCTCGATGAGCTTGGCCCAGCGCGTGCGCACAGCCACCTCCTCTTGCTCCAACAGCACAGGTCGGTCGAGTGCGGCCTGGGCTTCTTCCAACGCGGCGGCCACCTTGTCCCAAGCGTCGCGCTTCTGGACCAGGGTCACCGTTGGTGGCAGCGCCTCGGCTGCGATCCGCAACTCCTCGGCTCGTTGCATGTGGGTGCTATAAGCATGCTCCCACACTGTCCAGGCGTTAACCTCATCTAGACGAATCTTCGTTGCTTCCTCCACGTGCTCCCAGCCGCTCAAGGTCTGGCCCTCCATCACGTCGGAAATAACCACCAGTGAGCCCATGAGCTTGTAAATGCGCGTGTAACTCTCTTGTCCCAACTGGAGCCAGGGTGTATGGCCATCGCTACGTGTCGGCGGCAGTTGCTTCAAGGTGCGCAGAATGTTCAACACCTGGCCGAAGTTCTCGACCTTATCACTCTGACCATCGGCACGGGGCAACGCAATGCCGCCGTTGAAGTTATGTCCAACCGCAGCAATACGATCCATGAGCGTTGCCCGAATCTCCTTCCACTCGTCCAACCGCAGTTGAAAGTCGATAGCATCGGGCGACAGGCCCAGGCCAGTCGCGTCGACGAGCCCGCGATACGTCTCTAGTCGACTGAAGTTGCCCGAAATGGCCGCGTCGTCCCACAGCGCTTTGGCCTGCTGGCCAGTTTCACTGGCCGGGTTACGGTCGTCCACCTCGCTGAGCAGCGTGCGCAGCCGGAGCAATTGGTCAACTGTGGCACTCATGCGCGGCCCTTCGCGTTCCAGGTCAGTTTTCAGCGTGCCCAACTCTACCGAAAGGGCCGGGGCGACGCGCAGAAAGGTTTGCAACCGGGTCGAAAGGTTAGTTGCCTTGGCGATGGCCTGATCGAGCGGGTGGGCCTGGGGCGAGAAATTAGCGGCATCCAAGAGGGGGGCGCGGGTGATAGGGGCGAAAGCCGCCTCTAAAAGCTTTAATTCCCCCCGCCCACGCACCGTGCCGCCAGAAAC
>CALLZA010000419.1 GCA_937858165.1 uncultured Ardenticatenia bacterium | reverse complement strand
TGTTGTTGTACACATCATGTGATCACACACTTGTAGTGTTCTTCAAGTGGAAAGCACGAGTAGATGCTTGTCTGATGTTAGTACAGGTGATGTCTGTCTTATGTGATTAGTAAGTAGGATGACTGAGTGAACTATGCTTTATTTTTTTTTTAATGATACGGCGACCACCGAGATCTACACTAGATCGCTCGTCGGCAGCGTCAGATGTGTATAAGAGACAGGGGTTAGGGAGAGGGGTGTCGGGCAGATGGGTCATGGCTTCACCATGTGCCAGAGCGTGCGCGTGTCTATGGCGCGGTGGTAGTTCAGGCTGCGCCGGTAGTAGCCGAGGGCCGCGGCGCGAAAGCCGGGTGTCCGCCGCAGGGCCACGTCCAGCGCCGCCCGCCGCAGCAGCTTGGCCCGCCAGCGCTGTAGCCCGTCGCGCACGCCCCCTTCCGCCCGCTCCAGCCGGTCGATGAGGTCGGCGTACTTGTGCTCTACGTGATCGACGGCCGCCAGATGCGCCTCCACCCCCCGGCTCGACAGCCCCGCGCCGTGGCGGCGATACTCGCTCAACGGCGCATCGACGTAGGCGTAGCGGCCGACGACGCCCGCCTGTCGGATGCGCGCGTCCCAATCGCCGTAGATGGCGAACGACGGATCGTAGCCGCCGGCTGCCCGCCACAGCGCCGTGGGCACAAGCTCGCTGCGAAAGAGCGTCGTCCGCGGCAGGTCGAGCGTCAGCACCTGCCGCTGCAAGCGCCCCTCCGGCGGCCGCTGCCCGTCGGCCCACAGGAAGAGGGGGTGGCCGTCGCCGTCGGTGAAGGTGAAGTTGTCGAACACCGCGTCAGGCCGGTCGGCCGCCCCCAGCCGGGCCAGCGCCCGCGCCAGCTTCTCCGGTCGCCAGCGGTCGTCGCCGTCCAGGAATGCCAGCAGGTCGCTCGTGGCCGCGGCCAGGACGTGGTTGCGCGCGGCGTTCGGGCCGCTGTTCTCGGTCAGCAAAATGGGCCGCACCCGTTCAGGGTAGCGCGCCGCGTAGCCGGCGATGACCTGCGGCGAGTCGTCGGTCGAGGCGTCATCGACGATGATCACCTCATCCGGCGGCGCGCTCTGGGCCAGCACGCTGTCGATGGCCTCGATCAGGTAATCGCGCTGGTTATAGGAGGTGATGCCGACGGTGACGTTCATGATTAGAGAAGAATGGAACCACAGATTACACAGATTTCACAGATTCAAGAGGAGATATTCGCAGATTGGGCAGTTGCCGAATCTGCCGAACCTGACAAGTCGACGGATCATGACGCTCCCATCTGAGGACGCTTCCTGATCGACGCCATCATCTCCCGCAACGTACTTCCCTCGAACGCCAGCAGCATCCCCGCGAAGACGGCGGCGAAGGCCACGCCCTTGGCCGCGCCGCTCAGCCAGTCGTTGCCGCACACCCCCGGCCCGGCGCGACAGAGCAGCCACACCGCGCCCAGCCCCGCCGTCGCCCCAGCCAGCAGGGCCAGCAGCGGCGCGCCAAACAGCCGCCGGGCCGAGAAGTCAACGTGGGCGCGGGCGCGCGCCAGCAGCCAGCCCAGGCCGATGAGCAGCACCCCATCGACGACCAGAGCCACGCCGGTGATGTCCCAGCGCGATCCCAGGGCGAACAGCCCGACGACCATCGCCACCAGTTGCACCCACCGCGTCCGCACCACCTGTTCCGGCCGCCCCACGGCGATGAAGAGGCTGCTGACCGTCACGCGGATGGGGTCGAGCAGGGTGAAGACGGCCATCAGGCGAAACGCCGGCACCATGGGCAGCCAGCGCTCGCCCAGGGCCAGCCGCGTGAACTCCGGCGCGACCAGCACCAGCAGCCCGCCCAGCAGAAAGCCGCTGCGCACCAGCAGGGCGTTGCTGCTGAAGAACGCCCGCGACAGCCCCGGCCGATCCCCCTTCAACTCGGCGTAGGCCCCGCCGGCCACGGCATTGACCGGCATGGCCAGCAGCCGGCGTGGGTAGGTGGCGAAGGTGTAGGCCCGTGAGTAGAGGCCCAGCGCCGCCGGGCCGAGGTAAGCCCCGATCCACAAATCATCGAGGTTGTCCAGCGCCTCGCTGAGGGCCGACTCGGTCATGGCCCGGCGGCCGAAGCGCAGGTAGTAGCGCACCGTGCCGCCCGCCCACATCAGACGCGGCCGCCAGACCGGCCGCCACAGGTAGAAAGCGACGACGGCCAGTGCCAGCGTGACGATGTCCGTCGCCAGCAGCGCCCACAGCCCGTACCCACGCGCCGCCAGGGCCACGGCCACCACCGTCGTCGCCACGGCCGTCAGCAGGTCGAGCAGGGCCAACCGCCGGTGCTGCACGCGCCGGACGAGGATGGCCTTGGGTGTGTCCACCAGGTATAGCCCGGCGAACACCAGCGCCAGCACCATAAGGGCCAGCCGCAGCGCTCCCTCGGCCAGCCACAACGAGAGGGCCAGCAGCGCCGCCAGCCACACGACCGTCAGGATGAGACGCAGCGTGAAGTGGACGGCCGCGGCGTGGCCTTCGTCGCTCGTCTGCGGGGCGCGGTGGAGGAAGGCGCTGCCCATGCCCCACTGGGGCAAGATGCCGCTGAGGGTGACGATGGCCGTGGCCAGGGCGTAGACGCCGAACGTCGCTACCGGCAGCAGGCGGGCCAGCAGGATGGCGCGGGCCAGCAGGATGAAGACCTTGAGCAGGTTCGTACCCAGGTTCCACGAGACGGCGGCAACGGCGCGCTGGGCGAGGTTCATCTTCATTAACTATAGACCTGACAGGTTTTCCGAAACCTGTCAGGTCTGGCCGCCCACCCGTCAGGTCTTTGACTGCCTATACCACTCCACCGTGCGCCGCAGTCCTTCGTCGAAGCCGGTGGTCGCGCGGAAGCCGAAGCGCTCATAGGCGCGGTCGGTGTTCAGCGCCCGGCGCTGTCTCTTATACACATCTGACGCTGCCGACGAGCGATCTAGTGTAGATCTCGGTGGTCGCCGTATCATTAAAAAAAAAAAGAAAGACATATAAACCCATAGACGACAGTCTCATGATAACGAACTAACACACTCAGCACTACTACCACTCTAAACAGATACGTAAAGAGCTACGTACGAAAAACAACATCTAACCACAAGTTAAAGG
>CALLZA010000418.1 GCA_937858165.1 uncultured Ardenticatenia bacterium | reverse complement strand
GCCTCATCGCCGACCCGCTGCTGTGGCAGCGGCTGATGATGGAGGAGTGGCACTTCGACCCGCGCGAGCTGGCGACCGACCGCCTGCGCCGCGCCGATCTGCAATCGCTGCTGGTGCGAGCCATCGACGTCAAGCGCGACGTAGTGGAGGAAGACCCGTTCGAACACGGGCGGCGGGCGGTGCTGAACCTGGGCCACACCTTCGGCCACGCCGTTGAGCAGGTGTCGGGCTACGCCGTGCGCCACGGCGACGCGGTGGCGATGGGGCTGGCCGCGGCGACGCGGCTGTCAGCCGTGCTGGAGGAGTGCTCACCCTCCTTGCCCAAGGTGGTTGAGATGGTGTTGGCCCGGCTCGGTCTGCCAACCCATATCCCGCCTGCGCTCGACCCGGCGGCCCTCTTTGCCGCCATGAGCACGGACAAGAAGCGCGCCGCCGGGCGCTTGCGCTTCGTACTCATTCGCGACATCGGCGACGTCTTCGTCCGCGGCGACGTGCCGCGCGAGATGGTGCTGGAGGTGCTGGAGAGTTGCCGGGCTTAGGCGGTAAGCAGTGTTCAGTGTTCAGTAAGCAGTATTCAATGAGTGCACACCAAACACTGGATACTGCTTACTGGATACTGATCACCAACAAAGGGATAACATGCGTATCTTACTCCTGCACGGACCCAACCTGAACCTGCTCGGCCAGCGCGAGCCGGAGGTCTACGGCCACTGGACGCTGGCCGAGATCAACGAGATGCTGGTGGCCGAGGCACACAAGCGCAGTACGGAGCTGCGCGTCCTCCAGTCGAACCACGAGGGCGTGCTCATCGACGCCATCCACGACGCCCGCCAGTGGGCCGACGGTATCCTGATCAACCCCGGGGCGTTGACCCACACCAGCTACGCCCTGCGCGACGCGCTGGCCGGGGCGGCGCTGCCGACGGTGGAAGTCCACCTGTCGAACATCCACGCTCGCGAGGCGTTCCGCCACCAGTCGGTTATTGCCGCGGTGTGTGTGGGGCAAATTAGCGGCTTCGGGCGGCATAGCTATCGGCTGGGGCTGACGGCGCTGTTGGATCACCTGCTGGAGTAGGGCGATTCTTCAGAATCTCCCTACATAGCAAAAAGAAAAGACCGGGCGATTAAACCCGGTCTTTCTTCTTCTGAATCCCGTGTGCGATGTTGGTAATGGTGGCGAATGACGCGAAAACTGTCAGGGCAGGGCGACGGTGCGGCGATGGTTGATGTCGTTTTCACGATGAAGCCATAAAGACATGGCCCCCCAGAGTGCTTCGATGTTACGGTGCGTGTTGAGATGACGTGACGACGAGGCAGCCTGACAGCAGCGCAAGTGCGCGATGGTGGCTATGGTGTTGTTCCGGTGCCGGCGGCGATGAGGCTTCAGGGCTTCGATGGTATGCGCCGCGTCATTCCTACGGGATATGCTGATACTATACAATACTTTTGTTACGGTGTCTATTAAGATTTCCGGTCAATTGATCACCGTCATTCTACTCATAGACCCAATCAGCGAATAGCTGGCCCAGATCGCAGGTGCAATGGCCCTCGGCCAAGGCACGGAAGGCGGCCGTATCGCTAATGCCCCAGCGGTACGTGGCGGCGTAGTCGCGCAGGAAGGTGTCGAACGTCTCCCGGCCCAGCGTCTCCTCCAACTCACGCAGGAAGAACGGGCCGCGGCCGTAGACGATGGCCCCATACTCCGCCCCCCGGTAAGCGCGCACCGGCAAACCGATGGGAATCTCCGCCCGGTCGACACCCTCCCAACGCGCGGCGAAGTTGGCGAAGTAGCCGTCGCCGGCGCTTTGGCCGTAGCGGTCGACGTAGTAACGGTAGGTCTGGTAGCCGGTCATCGACTCATCGAGCCACGGCTCGTCTAGCTGGTCGTTGCCGACGAGGTTATAGAACCACTGATGGACGACCTCGTGGGCGGTGGTCGATTCGAGGATGTCGCTCATGGGCACGCCGGACCGCGTCTCGGCGGCAATGTCGTACATGCGCAGCGTGCCGACGATGAGACCAGGGTATTCGATACCCAGTGCGGCCGTCGGCGTCGTGACGATATCGAGTTCGGTGTAGGGGAAGGGGGACAGGCGCGCCTCGTTGATGGCCAGCGTCGCCGCGGCCACGTCCAGGGCCAGCGCTGCGCCGTCGGCCAGCTCGGCCGGGGCGTAGCTGTTGATCGTCGTCGCCCCCACCCTCTCGCTGACGACGACGAACGCCCCCGCCGCCAGATAAAAGTCCCGCGCCGGCCCCACGGCATAAGTTGTGGTTTGGCGCTCTTCTCCCCCCTGCTCCCCCGCCCCCCTGCTCCCCTGCGCTTCCACCCCAACTCCCGACGCCACGACAGCAATCCCTACCGGCGCACTCACCCGCACCAGGTAGTAGGCCGCGTCGCTATAGGTCAGATCGCCCTGGATGTCGGCCTCGGCCACGTTCCAGCCAGTGTCGTCGTAGACCGACAACATGGGGTAGAAGTGGGCCAGGGCCAGAATGCCCTCGCTGAAAGCCAGCACGCCGTAGTTGCGACCGATCGTCGTCGCCACATCAGTGCGGAAGCGCAAATCGATGGTGACGCTTTCCCCCGGCGGCAGCGGCGCGGGCAGGGCGACAGTCAGGATACTGCGGCTCGAGCCGGAGATGGCCGTCCGCGCCGCCACGCCATCGACGGTCAGATCGGACACGGCAATAGCGCTGTCGAGGACGTTGGCGTGCAGGTGGAAGACGATCTCCCGCAGCGGCGTATCCTCTTGATTGGTGTAGTAGACCGTCTGGCGACCTTCGACCGTGGTCATGCTGTCGTCGATGACAATGTCGAGATGGTAGACGGGCGCGCCGGGCACGTCGTCGGCCGCGGCGTTGACCAGGCCGGCGGCGTAGGGGGCGCGGTCTTGGGGGTCGATGTCGAAGATAGGGGCCAGGCCGGCGGGCGGGGGAGCAGCTGTCTCTTATACACATCTCCGAGCCCACGAGACCGTACTAGATCTCGTATGCCGTCTTCTGCTTGAAAAAAAAAAAAACAAAGACGCAAGAAGACAATAAGAGAGACTAACAGTAAGAACTAGACAGTACGTGAACTGTGCGATACGTAGGTAGAGTGAATGTGGGTCGACACAAGGTA
>CALLZA010000417.1 GCA_937858165.1 uncultured Ardenticatenia bacterium | reverse complement strand
TGTTGTGGTACTGAGTGTATTAGTGTTTATTTGGACTTTGGAGATGTCAGATGGGATTTGGAGTTAGATGATTTTTTTTTTTCAAGCAGAAGACGGCATACGAGATCTAGTACGGTCTCGTGGGCTCGGAGATGTGTATAAGAGACAGGCCGTGGATGGCCACCTTTGGCGTCGCCCAGGCCGATCTGTTCAACCTGACCTTGCGCGACACCGTCAGCGGGGCCGAAGAGCGCTACGTCAATCTGACCGTGCGCGAAAGCCCGCGCCGCGTCGATCGCGTGCTGGGCCAGCAGTCGGGCCTCATGCAGACGACCGGCGAGCTGCCGGAGGCTGTGCCCGCCGCCCACGCCCCAGCCACCGCCGCCGTCTGGACCGACGACGCGCGGAGCGCCGGCGTGCCCCCCGCCACGGAAGTGCCCGACAGCGCGCCGCTGGGGGCTACCGTGGGCAGCCCGGCTGGCCAGACGGGTCTCTACGCCCTGGACAAGGCCGACATCTTCAACATCCTGGTCATTCCGCCCGACGATTTGGCCCAGGACGTGCCTAACGACGTCTACGCCGCCGCGCTCGACTACTGCGTCCTGCGCCGGGCGATGCTCGTCCTCGACCCGCCGCTGGCCTGGGACAGCGTGGCCGACGCCGAAACCGGCGTGCGCGCCAACCCCTACGGCCTGAACGGCACGAACACCCGCAACGCCGCCATCTACTTCCCTCGCGTCCGCACCACCAACCCGCTGCTGGGCGTGGTCGAGACGACGCCGCCCGCCGGCCTCGTCGCCGGGGCCTACGCCCGCACCGACGCCCAGCGCGGCGTCTGGAAAGCGCCGGCCGGCATCGACGTGGCCCTCAACGGCACGCAGGGGCTGGAGCTGGTGCTGACCGACGAGCAGAACGGCGTGCTCAATCCGCTGGGCGTCAACTGCCTGCGCAGCTTCCCCATCATCGGCCGCGTCATCTGGGGCGCGCGCACCCTGCGCGGGGCCGACTTGCTGGCCGACGAGTATAAGTACGTGCCCATCCGCCGCCTGGCCCTGTTCATCGAGGAGAGCCTCTACCGCGGCACACAGTGGGTCGTCTTCGAGCCGAACGATGAGCCGCTTTGGTCGCAGATTCGCCTCAACGTCGGCGCGTTCATGCACGACCTGTTCCGCCAGGGCGCGTTCCAGGGGCAGACGCCGCGCGATGCCTATCTGGTCAAGTGCGACAGGGAGACGACGACCCAGTTCGACCGCGACCGCGGCATCGTCAACATCGTCGTCGGCTTCGCGCCGCTCAAGCCGGCCGAGTTCGTCATCCTGCGCATCCAGCAGTTGACCGGGCAGCAGGCGGCTGGATAAGAAGGTAACCACAGATTACACAGATTTCACAGATTTAAGAGCGGCCGATGGGTGTAATCGGCGGAATCTGTGGACTACTTGGCATGTAGGAGGCTTCAATGGCAAAGTTTAGCGTCAACGCCCAGCGCTTCGATCCGTACAAGAACTTCAAGTTTCGCGTCAAGTGGGACGGCCGCTACGTCGCCGGCGTCAGCAAGGTCGGCGCGCTGAAGCGCACCACCGAGGTCGTCGAGCATCGCGAGGGCGGCGACCCCAGCAGCGTCCGCAAATCGCCCGGCCAGTCGAAGTACGAACCGATCACTCTGGAGCGCGGCGTCACCCACGATCTGGAGTTCGAGCAGTGGGCCAACAAGGTCTGGAACTACGGCTCCGGGCTGGGCATGGAGGTCTCGCTGAAGGACTTCCGCAAGGACGTCATCATCGAACTCTATAACGAGGCTGGGCAGCTGGTGATCGCCTACAAGGTCTATCGCTGCTGGGTGTCGGAGTACACAGCCATGCCCGAACTCGACGCCAGCGCCAACGCCGTCGCCATCCAGTCCATGACCCTGCAAAACGAGGGCTGGGAGCGCGACTACGACGTGACCGAGCCGACCGAGCCGATGTTCGTCGAGCCGCAGGGGTAGTTGTCATTGTGACCCTGTCGGCCGTCGATCTGTTGAACGCCTGGGAAGTGGGGCTGGATCAGCCGCCGCCGGCGCGCGCCCTGCTGTTGCTGGCCGCCGCCGCGCCGGCCACGGCGCCGGATGCCTGGGCGGCGTTCAGCATCGGCCACCGCGACATGGCCCTGCTCGATCTCTACGCCGCCCTCTTCGGCCCGCACATCGACGCCGTGGCCGACTGTCCGGCCTGTGGTGGGCGCGTCGAGTTTGCCGCCCCCGTGGCCGCCCTGCGCGTCGATCCGGGGCCGGGCGGCGCGGCCGAGCTGGCCGCCGGCGGCTACCGGCTGCGGCTGCGCCCGCCGACCAGCGCCGACCTGCTGGCCCTGGGTGAGGTGGCCGACGCGGCCACGGCCGAGGCGCTGCTGCTGGCCCGCTGCGTCAGCGTCGAAGACGGCGGCCCTGAGACAGGCCAACTGCCCGCGACGGTGATCGAGGCCGCCGTCAACGCCCTGGCCGAACTGGACCCGGCGGCCGACCTGCGCTTCGACCTCGTCTGCCCCGCCTGCGGTCACGGCTGGGAACCCTTGTTCGACGTGGCCGCCTTCCTGTGGGCCGCCGTCGAGCGCTGGGCGCTGCTGACGTTGCGCGACGTGCACCAGTTGGCCCTGGCCTATGGCTGGCGCGAGAGCGACGTGCTGGCCCTCAGCCCGCTGCGGCGGCAACTCTACCTGGAGATGGCCTACGGATGAGCGACTTTCTGACCCGCCTGGCGTTACGCGCCACCGACACAGCCGCCGCGGTTCGGCCGCGCCCACTGGGCCGGTTTGAGACGGCGGCCGAGCCGCGCGCCCCGGCCGGTTTCGACAGCGGCGACGCGCCACCAGTCCCGTGGCCCGCGCCGCCGCGCCAATCGGACGACGCGCCTACCGCCCCGCCGCCTGTGCCGGCGGCCCGGCTGGAGACACCCCGGCCCCCCCCCGCCCGGTTGGCTGCGCCGCTCTCCTGTCTCTTATACACATCTGACGCCGCCGACGAGCGATCTAGTGTAGATCTCGGGGGTCGCCCGATCCTTAAAAAAAAAAAAATGTAGCTCACCGTCGGGTACGTGACAGATAGAGAACGAAGCAGGAACAGTGATATGTATGAAGAAACAGAGCAAGATCATTATAAGAAGACGAC
>CALLZA010000416.1 GCA_937858165.1 uncultured Ardenticatenia bacterium | reverse complement strand
TCTTCTCGTTTCTTGTCATCTCTATTTTTCTCTTCTTTTGTTCTCCTGCTACTTCTTGCTCTCTGACTTGTTCGTCTTCATTCAGATGCCTCCGTTATTTGTTGCTTCTTTTGTTTTTTTTAATGATACGGCGACCACCGAGATCTACACTAGATCGCTCGTCGGCAGCGTCAGATGTGTATAAGAGACAGTCGCTGTCGTAGGCGACCTTGATGCTCTTGTCGCCATGCAGGCGCATTGACAGCTCTTCGAGTTGCTCCAGGACGA
This sequence comes from uncultured Ardenticatenia bacterium, assembly GCA_937858165.1. Taxonomy (GTDB): domain Bacteria; phylum Chloroflexota; class Anaerolineae; order Promineifilales; family Promineifilaceae; genus Promineifilum. The sequence continues at coordinate 3,478 of CALLZA010000416.1, read as the reverse complement.
TGCTCTTGGTGGCCGGCGCGCCGTGGGCGTAGACCATGTACTCGTTGGTGTAGTCGTAGTTAACGAAGCTGGCCATGTAGCTGAAGCGGATGGTAATCACCGCCAGCACAGCGAAGGCGGCCAGCGTCACGACCACGCCGCGCGTCGGCCGTTCCAGCGGCGCGACGACCCGCCGCCACAGGAAAGCCACGCTGCCGGCCAGCAGCAGCCCACCCAGGAACCGTCCCAGCCCGGCCAGACTGCTCAACTCCTGCTCGCCCAGCCGCACCTGCCCCAGCAGCAGCGGCCCCAGCGCCAGCGCGCCGATGACGATCAGTAGCGCCGTCAGACCGACAGCCAGCACCCCCCGCCGCGACAGCAGCGCCCGCCCGGGCACACTCTCCACCCGCTGCCCCAGATACCAGCCGGCCAGCAGCCCCATCGGGATGGTCAGATGGGTGCTCAGCCAGGGCATCTTCTCCCCGGCGATGCTATAGGCCGGCCAGGCCAGCAACATCCACCAGATGAGCGACGGCACGAAGCCGACGAACGCCGGCAAATCGACCAATTCGCGCCAGCCGCCGGTCAGCCCTAGCCGTTCGGCCAACTGCTGCCGCCGCGACCTGAACCACAAGACCCAGGCCACAGCCCCCATGGCCACCAGGGCCGCGGCCGCCAGCAGCCCCGGAATGCTGCTATGGAGCGTAGCGTCGAGCTGGTTGCGGTTGAACAGCCAGTTGACCAGGCTGTACAGCGGCACGGCCGCCAGCGCCAACACCACCCAGTACCACACCAGCCAGTTGATGCGGCGCTGCTTCGTCCACAGGTGAATGCCCAGCAGGGCGAAGATGAGCGGCAGAAACTCATAGAACGGCGTCACGAACAGGTAGTAGAACCAGGGCTGGCTGCCCCGCTGCACGCCGTGCTGCTCCAGCCAGTAGCCCAGCGAACCGATCATGCCCGTCCGCCAGCCGCCGAGGTTGGTGAAGACCGAGGTGAACAGGATAATGAACAGGGCGTGGAAGATGACCGCGGCAACAATCCAGCGCCGGCGGTCCCACCACAGGCCGAGCAGCACGCCAATGACCAGCGTGGCGATGAGAAAGATGCCCGACTTGACCACGCCCGACGACAGAACAATGCCCAGACAGGCTAGATTGGTCAGCGGCGATACAACGGCCGTCGCGTCGCCCCCGGCCACGCCACACGAGTTAAGTGTATAGTCGACCGGGTTCCAGCCAACAATCCGTATGAACAGCGGCGAGATAAGCGGCAAGAGCAGGCTGACGTAGAGGACGATCAGGTCAAATTCGGGGTAGCGGTCGATGTACGGCCGCATCTGCCGCACTGTCAGGAATATGCCCAGACTAAACACCGCGATACCGATCATCTCCACCCAGCGCATCGCCTGGCCGAAGGTCGACTCCTCGGCTGGCGCGGCGGCCTGCGTCGCGTTCGGGTCGACGGCGAACCCCTCCGACGTAGCCGTGGTCGTTTCGGTTGTCACCTCCTGCGGCATGAGCGTATGAACGCCGATACCGACGCCGACCAATACAACCCCCAGCAGCGCCACCAGCACCCCAGCGCGCAGTCGCGGCAGCACCCCGCGCACCCAATCGCTGCCGACCACCAGCGCCAGCAGCCGGACGAGCAGGAAGCTACCGAAGATGGCGACGTAGATGAACGCCGCCTCCATCGTGGCGAACATCAGCGCCAGCGCGCCGGCGAACCACCAAAGGTACTTGCTGCGCCGCTCGCGAATGTAGTGCCAGGTGGCGATGAAGACCACCAGAGCGAAGACGATGAGATAGATGTCGTGGCGGATGTAGCGCGAGTAGTAGGTAATGTAGGGCGAGATGAGGAACAGGAAGCTGGTGAACAGCGCCCCCTTGCGCCCCAGCCAGTCGCGCAGAAAGTATGGGATGAGGATCAGCAGCACGCCCAGGATCGCCACCGGAATGCGCGAGGCCAGGTCACTGTCGCCGAACAGCCAGTAGGACATGGCCGTGGCGTGGAACAGCGACGGCCCGTGCATCAGCGGCGAGTGGACGTAGCCGTCGCCGATGTAGTACTGGTAAGAGAACTGGGTGTGCAGGCTCTCATCATGGCTGACGACGCGGTCGCCCAGACCGTAGAAGCGGGTGACGATGGCCAGCAGCATGAAGGTCAGATAGATGGCCTTCTCCCAGTCGAGGTTCAACGCAGCGATGAGCGGTCGCGACAACATGTCGGACGAGGCGGACTCGTCGCGCGGCGGCTCAGGCGCTTGGGGCGAGAAAGGCTCGCCGGGCAGGTGGGTCAGGTCGGTCATGCGTTACTCGTATCGTCCGCCTAGGGGGCGTAGGTGATGATGGGGGTGGCCACCGCCGATGGGCGCGCAGGGGGCGGCGCGTCGGGCGGGCGGGGCGCGGCCAGGGCGGTTCGGCCGCCCGAGCGATCGAGAAGGCGGCTGCTTTCATTGACAGCACGGCCCGCACAAAGTCCGGCGCGGGCAGGCTGAGATAGGGTTGCTGCGCGGCGTAGGGCAGCGCCAGGATCGAGTGGCCTGCGGTGTAGGCGACGGCGAGGGCCAGGCGCCGCACCCATGGGTTCAGATACCGCGCGCCATCGACCAGATCGATCGCTACAGCGCCCAGCAAGGAGACCACCGGCAGAAACGGCAGCAGATTGCCGGTCAGGCTGAGCCAGGCCGCGATGGACAACCGAAAGAGATATGCGACCACCGAGGTCAGCGGGGCGGCCCATCGCCAGGGCACGATCCGGGGGGCCAGCATGGGGCCGATCATCATCGCCGTGCCGGCGAGGGTCGGATACAGCCAGCCCGGGCGGGCAGCGACCACCGGGCTTGTGCCGCCGGGAAACTCCCATTCGATGACGGCTGTCAGGTAGATCATCGCGCACAGCAGCCCGAGCAGCGCCACCATCCAGAATTGCGTCCCTATCCCGCGCTGAGTCGGCGGGTTGGCGACGGCCAGTAGATTGATCGTGGCGAAGAAGACGACAAACATCATCGCGGCGATCAACAAGTGGGGTGGGCTCCAGGCGGTCAGATCAACTCCGAAGATGGCGTGCCACAGCGCGTCGCCGGGAAGGCCGGGCGCGGGCGGGAAGTACGAGGCCCAGCGCACCCAGCCGCCGGATTCCGCCGCGTCGACCATGCCCACCAGCGGCGCGTCGAAGAAGGCATCGCGCCAGTCGGCGCAGGGGTGGCTGGCAGGGTCGCGGCCGAGTTCGGCATAACACCTGTCTCTTATACACATCTGACGCTGCCGACGAGCGATCTAGTGTAGATCTCGGTGGTCGCCGTATCATTAAAAAAAAAAAGAAACAACAACAGAGCTGTAACGGGAGCTCTAAAAGAGAAATACACATTCAGATAGTAGAATCTTACCCACACCTCCTGAGAGCTAGCCAGAATGTCATATCGGCAGCATCCAGCATCTGAGTCACGATTATAAGCATCGACGTAAGAATAGACATAAAAGTAGAGCGAGCGCAA
>CALLZA010000415.1 GCA_937858165.1 uncultured Ardenticatenia bacterium | reverse complement strand
ATGATATAGAATAAAGTTGATGAGACGTAAGTGTAATGACGAGAGAGAAGTAGAGACAGATGTAGAGTGATGGATGTAGATAGGTAAGGATAGATAGTTTGTATGATGTTGTTTTTTTTTACAAGCAGAAGACGGCATACGAGATCTAGTACGGTCTCGTGGGCTCGGAGATGTGTATAAGAGACAGGGAAGGCGACCAGGGCGACGATGCCCAGGCTGAGGCTGACGCCGGTCAGCGTGGCCAGCAGCACGCCGCCGAGGGTGGCGATGACCCCGGCGATGCCCCACGACAGGCCGAAGATGCGCGGCACGTTGATGCCGACGCTGCGGGCCAGCTCGTGGTCGGCCGAGGTGGCGCGCATGGCCAGGCCGACGCGCGTATATTTGAAGAAGAGCATGAACAGCAGCGCCGCGACGATGGCCACGACGAACGTCGCCAGCAGGGCTTGCTTCAGGATGATGGTGTCGTTGAACGCGCCGGGGAAGGGAATGGAGATGACGTCGCTGGGCGAGAAGGGCGCGGGGAAGTTGTTCTTCGGTTCGATGCCGAAGACGATGGCCGTGGCCCCGTCCAGGAATTGGGCCAGGCCGAGCGTCATCAGGATGATCGCCAGCAATGGTTGGCCGGTCATCGGCCGCAGCGCCAGCCGTTCGATGACCAGCCCCAGCCCGGCCATGACGGCGATGGCCAGGGGGATGGCCGCCCACAGGGGCAGGTTGAATAACTCCTTACCGTCTTCGTTGGCCCCGGCGAACCACCATGTCAGGAACGCGCCGAGCATGACCAGTTGCCCGTGGGAGAAGTTGAACACTTCCGACGAGCGGTAGATGAGGACGATGCCCAAGGCGATGATGGCGATGATGCCACCGTTGAGCACGCCGGTGACGAACTGTTGGGGGACGAGTTGCCAGTTCATGAGCGACCTCGGCCGAACGAGTTACCTACGCCAGCGCCAGCAGGAGCGTTTGCTCTACGGGTTCCGGCAAAGTGAGCAAGTGGAAACGATCTATGCTAAAGGCGTAGTCCTCGCCGCTCTCGTCGATGACACGGACATAGCCGTGTGCCTCGGCTGCTTTGTCGGCCACAACTCGGTAGAGCTTGCCTGGTTCAAGCGAAGCCTCATAGTCTGTATTGTCCAAACATAGAGCGAACTGCACGTGAGTGTCGTTGTCGTTCATGGTCAATCCAGTAGCGGAAACTTTATCTTGTACTCTTTCTTGCCGATGCCATGGGCCTCGTACCAGTGAACTTCTGCTGTATGGGTAGTTTCATCCTTAAACCTGACCACGGCAATGCCCTTCATCTTGCGCCAGCGACCGGAGCCGTAACGCTTCCGCAGGCGGCGCACTTCGCGTATCTTCGTTCCAACAGCGATGATCTCGATCTGATGAATCTCACCGATAATCTCAAAGTCCACTTACCACTCGTCACCTGTAACTCGCCACTACTCCAATTTCATCACCCGAATCTCGGTTTCGATAAACCCCTCGCTGCCGTCCTGATAGCGAACCGGCGCGCGAACGTGAATGGCCTCGTCGCCGCGGTACATGGCCTCGATGATGTCGCCGTAGCGCTCATAGAGGAAGCCGCGCCGCAGCTTGCGGGTGCGGGTCATCTCCGCTTCGTCGGCGTCGAACTCCTTGTGCATCAGCACGAAGCGGCGCAGGCGGGCCGCCGGCGGCAGCGAGGCGTTGACCTCCTCGACGGCGCGACGGATGAGGTCGTAGACCGGCGGCCGCTGCGACAGGTCGACGAACGTCGTGTACGGGATGCGCTGCTTCTCCGCCCACTGGCCGACGTTTTCATAGTCGATGATGATCAGCGCCGTGGCAAACTCCCGCGTCTCGCCGCCGACGGCCATCACGTCGCGCACGTAGGGGCTGAACTTCAGCCGCCCCTCGATGAACTGCGGCGAGAAGCGCTCGCCGCCGGCCAGCGTCAGCATGTCCTTGACGCGGTCGAGGTAGATCAGGTGGCCGTCGTCGTCGATGGTGCCGGCGTCGCCGGTGCGGAACCAGCGGCGACCGTCCTCTTCCAGGATATCGCGGGCCGTGTTGTCGGGGTCTTTGTAGTACCCCTGCATGACCATCGGCCCGGCGATCTGAATCTCGCCGTCGGGGGCGATGCGCAGCTCGACGCCCGGCGCGGGCGGGCCGACGCTGGCGAACTTGATGTCGTTGTCGCGGTGGACGGTTGCCCCGCCAGAGACCTCGGTCGAGCCGTAGATCTGCTTCAGGTTGATGCCCAGGGCGTGGAAGAAGCGCATGGCGTCGGGGCTGAGCGACGAGCCGGCAGTGTAGGCGGCGCGGATGCGCGACAGGCCCATTTGATCGCGCAGCGGGCCGAAGACCAGCTGGTCGCCCAGGGCGTAGGCGGCGCGCAGCCCTGGCCCCGGCTGTTGCCCGCTGAACTTGGCGTCGGCCATGCGGTAGCCGATGGGCAGAAAGCGGTGGTAGAGCGCCCGGTTGAGCCGGCTGGCGTCGTTCATGCGCACCTGCACCATGCCGACCAGCGAATCCCACAGCCGGGCGTTGTAGAACAACATCTCCGGGGCGATCTCGCGGATGTTCTGGCGCACCGTCTCCGGCTCCTCCGGGAAGTTGAGAATCAGCCCGGTATAGACGTGGGCGGCGATGCCCAGAATCGGTTCGGCGATCCAGCCCAGCGGCAGGAAGCTGAGGTGGTTGTCGGTGTCGTGGCGCGGGTCGACGGTATGGTAGAGGCCGATGGTGCTCAGGATGTTGCCGTGGCTGAGCATGACCCCCTTGGGCCGGCCGGTTGTACCGGAGGTGTAGCACAGCATGGCTAGATCATGCGCCTGGCCCAGGGCGATCTCCGTCTCGAAGCGATCCGGCTCGCGGGCGATCAGGTCGCGACCGAGCGCCTGCACCTCGGCAAATGGCAATAGCCACGGCTCGTCGTAGTTCCACAGGCCGCGCTCGTCCCAGTAGATGACCCGGCGCACCTTGGGAATCTGGGCGCGCATCTCCAGCAGCTTGTCGCACTGTTCCTGGTCCTTGGCCAGCACAAAGGTGGCGTCGCTGTGGTCGATGACGTAAGCCATCTCGGCCGGGGTGGCGTCGGTGAACAGGCCCACCTGGGCCGCGCCGACGGCTTGCAGCGCCAGGTAGGCCCAGATGTGCTGCCGGTCGTTGTCGCCGACGGTAGCGATGGTGTCGCCCCGCTGCGCCCCCAGGGCGATCAATCCCATGCCCAGGGCGCGCACCTGCTCGTAGGAGTCGGCCCAGGTGAACTCGCGCCAGATGCCGAACTCCTTCTGTCGCATGGCGACCTTTCCCGACGGCTGCGTTTGCGCCTGGCGTAGGAAGTGCTGGGGGAGCGTTTGAGCATCCATAACAGTTAGGAATTAGGAATTGGGAATGAAGAGAGCGTCACAATCGCGGCGCTCTTCATTCCTCATTCCTAATTGGCTCATCCTTCTCCTAGGTAGGCCTGGATGACCTTCCCGTCCTGCTTGATGGCGTCCGGCGGGCCATCGGCGATGACGCGGCCGAAGTCGAGGACGACGACGCGGTCGGAGATGTCCATGACCAGCCCCATGTCGTGCTCGATCAGGACGATGGTCACCCCGCGCCGCTCGTAGATGTCGAGGATGAAGCGGGCCATGTCCTCCTTCTCTTCCAGGTTCATACCGGCCATCGGCTCGTCGAGCAGCAGCAAGTCGGGCTGCATGGCCAGGGCACGGCCCAGCTCCACCCGCTTGCGCAAACCATAGGGCAGCGCGCCGACGACCGCCTTGCGGATGTGGGCTATCTCCAGGAAGTCGATGATCTCCTCGACGACCTGCCGGTGGCGTACCTCTTCGCGCTGCGCCGCGCCCCAGTAGAGCATCGACTGGAGCATGTTCTGCTTCATGTGGATGTGGCGGGCGGCCATGAGGTTGTCGAGCGTGCTCAGACCGGTGTAGAGGGCGATGTTCTGGAAGGTGCGGGCCAGGCCCAGGGCAGCGATGGCGTCCGTCGACGTTTGGGTCAGGTCGGATTGGCCTTTGAAGAGGATGCGCCCTTTTTGCGGCCGATAGAAGCCGCTGATGCAGTTGAGGATGGAGGTCTTGCCCGCGCCGTTGGGGCCGATGATGGCGCGGATTTCGCCGGGGTGCACGTCGAAGCTGACGCCGGCCAAGGCGGCGTTCGCTCCGAAGTAGAGCGATACGTCTTCAACACTGAGGATAGCTGCGCTTCTATCCATGCACCCTTGGTAACAGAACAGTGGCTAACCCGCGCGGAAAAGTATCATAGTTCAACGCCTCAAGCAAGAAACTCGTTAACAGAATGTTATCCGGGTTCGATTTGCGGATTCGGCCGACGCGGGTGGTGACTTACTGCCCCGATATTGGTAGTATTGGCGGCGCATGAAAAGTTCCGCTATCGCCACGATCTTAATCTTGCTAATGCTCCTGCTGGTGGCCGCCGCCGGCTTTGTATTCCTGTTACAGGGCGGGTTGCGGCTGCGCAATGAGGCGCGGGACATTGCCGCCGCGAACGAGACGCTGCGCGCCGAGGTGGCCGCGGCCGAATTGGAACTGGCCAGCGAAGTGGCCACGCGCGAAGCCGTTGTCGCCGCGCTGGCGACGGCCGAGAGCGATAACCTCATCATCAAGGAGGAACTGGTCGCCAGCCAGCAAGCGCTCGACTCCGCCACAGCCCAGGTGGATGAACTCACCGGTGAGGCCGACGGATTGCGCGACACGTTGGCCCAGTTGCAGGACGAAGCCCAGGCCCGTCGGCCCGTGGCCCGTATCGTCACCCCGCTCGACGGGGCCACGCTGCCCGTGGGCCGGCCGGCGTCAATCGTCCTGGTGGCCGGCGACGCGGTCGGCCTGACCAGCCTGACGCTGGAAGTTGACGGCCAGAGCTTCGGCGACTACCCGCTCGACGGCGAGACACTCTACGCGCGCACGCTCAACTGGCCCGCGCCGGATGAGGAAGGGGAGCACACCTTCACCGTCACCACTATCAACATCAATGGCGTGGCGAGCCAGCCGCAGACAATCACCGTCACCGTGCAGGACACGGAGGCGCGCAACGCCGCCCTGCGCGCCGAAGTGGAGGCCAACGTTATCGAGTTGCGCGGCCTGCCGCTGCTGTCGCCCATCACGCCCGTGGTGCTGAGCCGCGATGCGTTGCGCGACCGGCTGGCGACCGAGGCCGCGGCCGAAACCACGCCTGAAGAGGCCCGCGCCGACGTGCTGGAGTTGAGCGCTTTCGACTTCCTGGAACCGGACTATGATCTCTATGCGGCCCAACTCCAGTTGCAGAGCGATGGCATCCTGGGCTTCTATGACCCGGAGACGGCCGAGTTCGTCGTCGTCAGCGATGGCGCGCTGCTCGACGCCCCGACGCTGTACACCCACGCCCACGAGTTCGTCCACGCTCTCCAAGACCAGCACTACGACCTGGAGGCTCTGACCGACGAGGCGCTTGACTCCGAGGCCCAGGCCGCGGTGCGAGCTTTGGCCGAGGGCGAGGCGTCGTTGGTGCAGTACCTCTATCTGGCCGAGCGCGACTACTTCACCCCGGACGAAGTTGACGCCATCGTTAACGACTCGGCGCAGACCGACGACAGCTTCCTCGATGAGTACCCGCCGGTGCTTATCAACAACCTGGCCTTTCCCTACGTCAGCGGCTCCCGCTTCGTCGGTGAGCTGTACCGGGCCGGTGGCTTCGCGGCCATCGACGCCGCCTGGGCCAACCCACCCCAATCGACCGAGCACATCCTGCACCCGGAGCGCTACCGCGCTGGTGACGCGCCGCAGCTCGTCGCCCTGGCGCCCCTGACCGACACGCTGGGCGTCGGCTGGCAAGAGATTGAGAACAACGTCATGGGCGAGTTTTTCCTGCGGGAGTATCTGGACCAGCAGTTGCCGGCGACGACGGCGGCGCGCGCCGCGCTGGGCTGGGGCGGCGACCGCTACGCCGTCTACTGGAATGAGGCGACGGGCGGGCTGGTGATGGCGCTACGGGCGGTGTGGGATACGCCGGCCGACGCGGCCGAGTTTGCCGCGGCCTATGCCGACTATCCGGCCGGTCTGTTCGACGTTGCGCCCCAGACGCAAGCCGACGGCAGCACCTGTTGGGTGGGCGACGACGCGATCTGCTTCCGGCAGGTTGAGGGGGAGTCGTTTGTCGTGCGCGCGCCGGACGTGGCTACAGCCGGCGCTGTCCTGGCCGCGCTGCTGCCTGCCGCCGAGCTGCTCGTCGCTCCCTAGGCGCTAACGACTGCGACGAACCTGCGACACCGGCACAGGCTCAGTGTGGGGCGCGCGCCGCCGCTTGGCGCGCCGCCGGCTGTCTTCGGCGGCCTGCTTCAGCAGGTAGTGAACGCCGTGGAGGAATTCGTCGTCATAGAAGCGATTGCCGCATATGTCGCAGACGTAGGACGGCGAATCGGGCATGACCAGCATGTGCTTGCCAAGCTGCAGAAGGTAGGGCGTGGAGACAAACCGGCAACGGCCGACACCGCACTCTTCACACTGGATCGATGACACGTCATACCCTCCTGGCTGCGGCTACAATCGCCACGCCGGCGCTGGCGCCGATGCGCGTGGCCCCGGCGGCGACCATCGCCTGCACGTCGGCGTAGTTGCGCACACCGCCGGACGCCTTGACTCCCATCTCCGGGCCGACGACGTGGCGCATCAGGGCCACATCCTCGACGGTCGCCCCACCCGGCCCGAAGCCGGTGGACGTCTTCACGAACTCCGCCCCGGCAGCCTGGGCCAAGCGGCAGGCGGCGGCTTTCTCCTCGTCGCTCAGCAGTGCCGTCTCGATGATGACCTTGACCAGCGCCCCGGCGGCGTGGGCCGTGTCGACAACCGCGGCGATGTCGGCCTGTACAGTGTCAAAATCGCCCGACTTAAGCGCGCCGACGTTGATAACCATGTCGATCTCGGTCGCGCCGTCGTCGATGGCCTGCCGGGTCTCATAGGCTTTAACGGCCGTTGTCGTTGCCCCCAGCGGGAAGCCGACGACGGTGCAGACTTTCACGTCCGACTCCCGCAGCAGTTCGGCGCAGCGGCTGATATGCGTCGGGTTGACGCAGACAGAAGCGAAGTGATACTCCAGCGCCTCGTGACAGAGGCGGTCGATCTGCTCCCGCGTCGCCTCGGGCTTCAGCAGGGTGTGGTCGATCAGTTGGGCAATGGCCGCGCTATCGTCGTTCGTCATTTGGTCGCCAATCGTCGCGTCGTTTGCCGTCGGCCCCATGACCTGGCGGTCGGGGCGCGGCACTTTACGACTGCCCAATCATAGCACAACACCGCGCGGAAACCAGCGGCGCAAGACCAGAGTCTTTCCAAAGTCAGACGGGGATGTGGCGTCCATTCTTATGACAGGTAGGGCTTAGCTGGAGGGAAAGTCGTAGTGTGGCACGCGCGACCAGTCGCTGGGCGGCCAGTAGACGACCAGCGCCTTACCCAGAATGTGGTCGGTGGGCAGGAAGCCCCAGGCGTGGGAGTCGCTGGAGTTGTTGCGGTTGTCGCCCAGGACGAAGTATTGCCCTTCGGGCACGACCCAACTGCTGCTATAGGTCGGCGCAGCCTGAATGTAGGGTTCGTCGACAACCACGCCGTTGACGCTGACGACGCCGTTCTGAATCTCCACCGTGTCGCCGGGCAGGCCGATGACGCGCTTGATGAGATTCATTTCGCTTTGGGGGTGGCGGAAAACGATGATTTCACCGCGCTGGGGGTCGTCCAACTGGTAAGCGAAGTTGCTGATGATCAAGTATTCGCCGTTGAGCAGCGTAGGGTTCATACTGTTGCCGTCGATGCGGTAGCGGCCGACCAGCCCGTTGACGAGCCAGAAGATGAAGAAGGTCAGCAGCAACGTCTCGATGATCTCGCGGACGAAGGCCGACCGGGGGCGGCGAAAGTCGGCCGGGGTCTCGGCCCGAACCGGCAGCGGCGCCGATGATGTTGTTTGTTCTGCAACGGACATGCGTTCTCTCTTGGTCAGCCTCGCGGTGGGCCAATTGGGTTGGTCGCACAGAAGCTACGCTGCGAAAATAATAGCCGTCCTTGGGAGCGGGCGCAAGACCTGCCGTGTTTGTTAAACGCGCTATAATGTGACCATCTATGGGCTTTCCAACGTGGACACTATGGGGCATGGGCCTGTCGGCCGTTGGGGCTTTGATCGCCATTGCCCTGGCCTTTCTGGCCCAGTCGCCACGGCTGTTGACGCGGCTCAACCTGGCCGGGCAGCGGCTCGACATGCGCGCCAGAACGCTGACCGGCTATGGATTGGCGCTGCTATTGCTGGCGATGGGCTTCTTCGCCGCCGGGGTGCCGCTGGGCGCGCCGCCGGCGACTGTGGCCGTGGCGACAGACGACACGCCCGCCGCGGTCGCGACGCTCGACGCGGCCGCGACCATCACCGCAACCGTTCCTGTCGGCGGACAGTCGGGGGCGATGGTTGGCCTGCCTACCAGCAGTGCTGAAGAGAACGCCACTGCTGGTTTGCCGACGGTCGATCTGTCGGCCGTGGCCGTGGTCACCGCCACGGTGGAGCTGACACCCAGCGCAGCGACAGTCGCCCCCGGCAGCGCCAGCACGCCAACGGCCGAAGCGACCGCTACCCTCTTCCCCACGGCCACGCCGACGCTCACCCCCGCGCCCACGCTGACGCCCACGCCCATCGCCGGGCCAACGGCGCGCATCGGCGACGAGACGAGCACGCTGCCGGTGCGCCGTCTGCCGGGGATCGATGAGCCGGTGCTGGCCGTGCTGGTGCGCGGCGAGATCGTCCTGCCCATGAGCGGCCACGCCTTCCACACCGGCGAGGTGTGGCGGGAGATTAGCACGGTGGCGGGGATCATTGGATGGGTGCCGGAGCGGTTTTTGGTCTTCGAAGAAGAGCCGTAGTATCGTATTGACAACGTATATACGTTAGTGTATCATCTCTCGTGTCAGACGTCCACTTCATTCACCGCGAAGTTGTCTTCGAGTGGGACAATCAGAAGGCGTTAGCCAACCGGCAAAAGCATGACTTGTCGTTTGAAACGGCTTGTGAGGCATTCTTCGATCCGTTTCTCGTTGTCTTGGAAGACACAGAGGAAGTTGGCGACGAGTTGCGTGAGAAGCTCATTGGTATGACGCGGGACTGGCGGATAGTGCTAGTTGTATACGTTATGAGAGCGGACAGAGTACGACTTATTTCGGCCAGAGATGCAACGGCGATGGAAAGGAAGCAGTATGAAGATCAATGAGTTGCAACAGCGGCTACGTAAGGATCGGCCGATGGTGACGATTAGTATGCGGATGCCTGAAGACGTGCTTGACGACCTGAAGCGTGTTGCTCCTTTGCTGGGCTTCTCCGGCTATCAGCCGCTTATGCGCGCCTATATTGGCCAGGGATTGCGCGCCGATCTGGAAAGGTTGGATAGCCTGCTGGACGTACCTGAACTCCTGGAGAGTTTACGCCGGCAAGGGGTGCGTGAAGAGATTCTCGAGTCAGCCGTGGCCGAGGCCAGAGCTGTCTATTACACTGGCCAGGAATCGCCGGCAGAGGTAGAGCAAGAATGATACTCAAGATCGACCGCCAGAGTGATGCTCTATTAAAACAGCCTGACGCTTTACTTTGATAGGTACTCTTCCAGCGCCTCAATCCGTGCCGCCAACGTCACCGGCGAGCTCGCCTGCTCCACCGCTGTGCTGGGGTCCTTCAGGCCGTGGCCGGTCAGCACGATGACCGCCGTTTGCCCGGACGGGTCGATCTCCCCCCGCTCGATCTGCTGCTTCAGCGCAGCCAGTCCGGTGGCCGACGCCGGCTCCACCCACACCCCTTCGCGCTTGGCCAGCATGTGCCAGGCGGCCAGGATGTCGTCGTCGCTGACGGCGGTGATAATGCCGCCGGACTCATCCAGCGCCTCGGCCGCCTGTCGCCAGCGGGCCGGGTTGCCGATGCGGATGGCCGTGGCCAGCGTCTCCGGCTTTTCCACGACGCGGCCGAGGACGATGGGGGCCGCGCCGGCGGCTTGCCCGCCCAGCAGCCGCGGCAGACCGCGGCCATACTGCTTGTAGCCCATCCAGTAGGCGCTGATGTTGCCGGCGTTGCCCACCGGCAGGCAGTGCCAGTCGGGCGCAACGCCGCCTAGTTGATCAACGATCTCGAACGCTCCTGTCTTTTGCCCTTCCAGCCGCCACGGGTTGACCGAGTTGACCAGAACGATAGGCTGTCGCTCGCTAATCTCTCGCACCAGGCGCAGGCCGTCGTCGAACGACCCTTCGATGCTGATCACCTCCGCGCCATAGGCCAGGCAGGCGGCCAGCTTGCCCAGGGCAATCTTGCCCTCCGGCACCAGGACGAGGCAGCGCAGCCCGGCGCGCGCGGCATAGGCGGCGGCGCTGGCGGCGGTGTTGCCCGTGCTGGCACAGATGACCGTCTGCGCTCCTTCGCGCACGGCCTGGGTGATGGCCGCGGTCATGCCGCGATCCTTGAAGGAGCCGGTCGGGTTCAGCCCCTCGTACTTCAGGAACAGTTGCAGGCCGCGCCCCGGGGCCAGCGCCTCGGCCAGCCGCGGCGCGGGGATGAGCGGCGTGTTGCCCTCGTTGAGGGTGACGATGGGCGTGTCGTTCTCAAAGGGTAAGTAGCTGCGATAGGCCGAAATGACGCCTTGCCATGTCATAGTCTGTTTGCCGATGTAGAAAGAGCTCACGCAAAGAGCGCCAAGTGTGCCAAGGGCGCAAAGAAGAAAAGAAGCTTACCCAAAGATCTCCAACGACGCTATGAACGCCAGATGCTTCTTCTTTGCGTCCTTTGCTCCCTTGGCGCTCTTTGCGTGAGTTTGTTCCCCTGTACTCACTCCTCGTCACTCGGAATGACCAACATCTGCCCAGAGTAGATGGTATACGGCGTGGACAGACCATTGGCCGCGGCTAGCTCGTCGGCCGACAGCCCATACTGCCGCGCCAGGCTCGATAGCGTCTCGCCGTTGTGGACGCGGTGGTTGAACTCCGGCGTTGGGCCGGGCACGTCGGGTGGGATCTTCAACAGTTGGCCGGGGTAGAGCTGGTTGGGCGTGGCCAGGCCGTTGGCCTCGGCCACTTGCGCCCAGTCGACGCCATACTGCCGGCTGATGCCGTAGAGCGTGTCGCCGGCGGCCACGGCTACGACGACCGCCGACGGCTGACCGCTGACCGCCGCCGGAGAAGGTTCCAGGGGCAAGTGGGCAGGTTCTAGGGAAGAGGCTTCTTTCTCTGACCCCTGGTCACCGGAAGCTGGAACCTCTGACGGCGGTCGGCGGTCGGTGGTCGGTATAGAAGCCTCGCTTTCGGGTGTCGCCGTTGGCGAAGGCGGGATGCGCAACTCCTGGCCGACGGTGATGGTGTTGGGGTCGGTGATGCCGTTGTACTCGGCGATGGCTACCCACGACAGGCCGTAGAGCAGGCCGATGCGGTAGAGGTTCTCGCCGGCCTGCACGACGTGGGTGCGCTCGCCGCCCGGCGTGGGGGTGGGAGTGGCGGGTGGCGAGTCGCGGGTGGCGGGTGGTGTGGGCGGCTCAGCGGTCGGAGGCGGGACTGTGGGCGCAGTCGGGTCAATTGTGGGTGGCTGGGCGCTCGCCGTGACCGCCGGCGTGGCCGTGGTCTGTGGCCCGTCGTCCGTCGTCTCTCCCGTGGGCGGCTCAGCGGTCGCGGGGGGCGGCAACGCCATCGTCGCCGTCCCATCCAGCCGCGGCGATCCCTCGCGGGTGACGGTCGGCGTGGGCACCGGCGTCTGCGGCCCGGTGTCGGCCCCTGCGCCGCCGCCGACTTCGGGGTCGGCCGATTCCGCGCCGGGGTCGGGCGCATTGGCCGGAGCGCGGCTGCACATGCTGACGGCGAGCACCGTGATGAGGAACAGAGCGGCCAATCGCAAGCCGAAGCGCATACTTGGTCAGATACCTCCACAAGGCTGGGCCAATGATAGCATGGAGTGGGGCGCGGCGTTAGGGCAAGACCCCGGCCGCCGGCAAATTGCCTCTTGACAGGGTCTTTCGCCCATGCTATTATGCTAACACGAGTTAGTAACACGAGTTAGCCGAGACAATGAACGATAGGCGAGCTATGGTTTCCGGCTACAATGGGACGATGACTATGGTTAATCAGCCCAAGAAACGCCCGTCCATGCAGGACGTGGCCACGCTGGCCGGCGTGTCGCGTACCACGGCATCGTTCGTCATCAACAACGTCGATGGCTCCGGTATTCCCGAAGAGACCCGTCGCCGCGTATGGGATGCTGTCAAACAGTTGGGCTATCGCCCCAACGCCATCGCCCGCGGGCTGCGCTCGGCCAAGACGTCGACCATCGGCTTTATCTCCGACGAGGTCGCCACCTCGCCCTTTGCCGGCGAGATCATCCACGGCGCGCAGGACCGGGCCTGGGAAGACGAGATGCTGTTGCTGTTGGTCAACACTGGCGGCAACCAGGCCATGAAGCGTGTTGCCGTAGAGACGCTCTTGCAGCGGCAAGTAGAGGGGATCGTCTACGCCACCATGTATCACCGCGAGGTTCACCCGCCGGAGGGTGTGCGCCAGGTGCCGACGGTGCTGCTCGACTGCTACGTGGCCGACGCCTCGCTGCCGTCGGTTGTGCCCGACGAGGTCGACGGCGGCCGGCGGGCGACTGAGGTGCTGCTGGCGCGTGGACATCGGCGCATCGGCTTTATCAACAACAGTGATGCGGTCCCGGCCACGCTCGGCCGTCTAGAAGGCTACCAACAGGCATTGGCTACTTATGGC
>CALLZA010000414.1 GCA_937858165.1 uncultured Ardenticatenia bacterium | reverse complement strand
TCATCGATAGTATTGACTGATGTGAAATGTTAACACGTTGTATATATGCGTTAGTCCGCGAATGTGAGTCTAGTCTAGTCTTCTGGTACTCTCCAAAGTCCCGACTGTGTAATATCGTTGTATCTTGTTTTCTTTTTTTTTTTCAAGCAGAAGACGGCATACGATATCTAGTACGGTCTCGTGGGCTCGGAGATGTGTATAAGAGACAGTTTCCTGACCGCTTCGCTGCACGTCGACTACCTGAAGCCGACGCCGATTGACAAGCCGTTGGCGTTGCGCGGGCGGGTGAAGGAGATCAAGGGGCGCAAGGTCATCGTGGCCGTTGACCTCTATGCCCACGACGAACTCTGCGCCCGCGGTGAGGTCGTGACGGTGCAGGTGCCTGACGACTTCATGGCCAAGTTGATGACGGCTGAGTGACCGCTGACGGCTGACTGCCGACCGCCGCCAGAGGCGAAGCTTTTCGCCCGACGACAGGTGACAGACCACGGCCCACAGCCGGAGAGTTGCGGCATGGCAAACGACCATCAACCAACGACTTACGACCTACGACAAGCGTCGGACAGACGCACTCCGTCGGCCGTCGGCGGTCGGCTGTCGCTCATCGACACCCACTGCCACCTCGACTTCGAGTCCTTCCACGACGACATCGAGGCGGTCATCGAGCGGGCGACGGCGGCGGGGGTGACGCGGATGATCGTGCCCAGCCTCGACCTAGACAACGCTGAGGCCGTGCTGGCCCTGACGGAGCGCTTCCCTAATGTCTATGCCGCCGTGGGGGTGCATCCCAACTCGGCCGCCGGCTGGCGCGACGAGTGGATCGACCGGCTATATGAGCTGGCCCAGCGGCCGAAGGTCGTAGCCATTGGTGAGATCGGCCTCGACACCTACTGGGACAAGACGCCGCTCCAGACGCAGCAACGGGCGCTTATCATGCAACTGAAGGTGGCCGATGAACTTGGCCTGCCGCAGATCATCCACAACCGCGACGCCAGCGCTGAGCTGATCCCCATCTTGACCCGCCACGCGCAGCGCGAACACATGGGACACATGGTTCCCAGAGGGGTGTTGCACTCCTTCTCGGCCGACTGGAACACGGCTGAGTCAGCCCTGGCCCTGGCCTACCACCTGGGCTTCACCGGCCCACTGACGTACAAGAAGGCCGACGACCTTCGGGCCATCGCCGCCCGCGTGCCGCTCGACAGCATCCTGATCGAGACCGACGCGCCCTTCCTGGCCCCGCATCCCTTCCGGGGCAAGCGCAACGAACCGGCCCACGTCCGCCTGGTGGCCGAGCGGCTGGCCGAGGTGCGGGGCATTTCGGTGGAAGAGGTGGCCGCGGCTACTACCGAAAATGCCCTCCGGCTGTTCTCCCGCCCCTCGGGCCGCCGGAACAAGCAGTGGCCGGAACCATGCGCGAAGTAACCCCACCGGCGGGTTCAAACCCCACAATGATCCCACAAAAAACATCAACACAGTAAAAATAAACACATCACATCCAA
>CALLZA010000413.1 GCA_937858165.1 uncultured Ardenticatenia bacterium | reverse complement strand
TTGGTATGGACGAGTGAGTGTGAGTTGTTCCAGTATGGCGAGCTAGTGTTTTAGATGGATGTCTAGAGAGGATGTAGTGTCGTCGGTTTGTGTTTTTTTTTTCAAGCAGAAGACGGCATACGAGATCTAGTACGGTCTCGTGGGCTCGGAGATGTGTATAAGAGACAGAGGCTAAGCCCAGGGCCAGGAAGGCGATGAGGATGGCAAGGATGGGCCAGTGACGAGTGACGAGTGACGAGTGGCGAGTGGCGGAGTCCGCATCCTCAGATGCGGGGCGGGCAGCGTACCCTCTCCCGGAGGGCGAGGGGGTGCTCGCCGGCTCTGGATTTGTCATTCGTACTTTGTAATTCGTCATTGCAACTCTAGCCGCACGTGGTCGGCCCCGTCCACGGTCAGGATGCGTTCGCCGGTCATGGGGTCGTAGAGGCCGAAGAGGACGGCCGCCGCGGGCGCGCCGTCCGGCGCGGGCAGGGCGTGGCGTTGCAGAAAGGCGTCGCCGCCGCGCAGCGTCAGCGGATCGACCCACAGGCCGTCATCGCCCACCAGGAACGCACCGTCCGGCCCGATCAGTTGGGCGAAGACGTACAGGCGCGGCCCGGCGTAGACGCCTGGCGGCGGCGGGTTGCTGATGAGCGGCAGCGGCGGCAGATCGAGCGGCCGCTCCACCTGCCACTGCACCTCCAGCCAGCCGCCGGCGGCGTCGTAGGCGGCGGCTGTCCAGCACAGCCCGTTGGCGAAGCAGACCGGTGCTTCGTTCAGGAACACCCGCCCATCGAGCGTCGGCGTGACCGGTGGGGCGACGCGGCCGAGGGTGTAGTCGCCGGGCAGCAGGCCGTCCTGCGGCAGCGGCTCGAAGGCGGCGGCATAGGGCGACTCGACGCCCGGGTAGCCGGCGAAGCTGACGTCGGGCCACAGCAGCAGGGCGCGGCGCGGGTCGAACCAGCGCGGCCGCACGTCGTCACGCCCGCCCAGGGCCAGGTCGAGGGCCACGCGATCCCACGGCCCGGCCAGCAGGCCGGTGATGCCGAAGTCGGCCGGCCAGGGGGCGGTCGGGTCGCGCAGCACGAAGTCGGCCACGTCCTGCACGTCGGCGCGGTAGAGGTAGCGCACCATACCCCGCGCCGGCCACTCGCTGAAGTAGGCGGGTAGGTCGCGGACGGCCGTGGCCCCCACCAGCAGCGCCGCCAGCAGCCCGGCGGCCGGCGCGCGCCACCGGCCGGGCACGCGCGCCCAGCCGGCCAGCGCCCCGACCGGCAGCGCGGCCAGAATGTAGAACGCCGGCTGGGCCAGGATGGCGTGGCCCAGGCTGGCCGGCGGCACGCTGAGTACGCTGGGCGAGATACCGACCAGCCACCAGATCAGCACAAACGCGGATGGAAAAGAAGGAACCACAGTTCTCACAGATTTAAGACGTCTTGAATCTGTGAAATCTGCGTAATCTGTGGTTGCTTTCTTCTTTCTCTTGATCAGCCCGTGCAGTGCCGCCCACGTGGCCAGAACCACGCCCAGCCAGAAGGCGACCGCGCCGAAGGGGCCGAAGACGGGCCGCCCCGGCACGTTATAGAGCCACTCCGGGTCGCCGGCGGCGTGGGGCATGAGTAGGGCGGCGACGGCGTGGTCGAGCAGGCGGCCGAAGTCGCCGGCCAGCGCCTCGGTCAGCGGCAGGGCCAGCTCGCCCACCCGCGCCTCGGCCGCCGGCTGGGCGGCAATGGCCACATAGAGCGGCAGGGCCACCAGCGCCGCCGTCCCGGCCATGACCAATAGCCCGCGCCACCGCCGCCGCAGCATTTCCGGCGCGACCAGGGCGACATAGCCCAGGAAGGCCAGCGGAATGAGCGGCGCGCCGCGCGAGGCGAAGTAGCTGTGGAAGCCGAGGCCGAGGAAGAGGCCTGAGAGGGCGCAGGGGAGCAGGGGCGCAGGGGGGCGGGGGAGATTAACGCGCGAGCGGGCGGAGTCCGCATCCTCAGATGCGGACGGCCGCGAAAAACGCGGTTCGCCAGCCGCGGTGCGCATCTGAGGATGCGCACTCTGCGCTTTCCCAAGGAGCGAGGGGGCCGCCTTCTGCACCCCAGCACCCCTGCTCCCCCGCTCCCCTGCGGCAAGGCCAAGACTCTGCCAGAAGAAATAGAACGCCGCCAGCGCTAGTGTTGGCGTCATCACGTGCCGGATGCCGACGCGGCTGTACATCAGCCCCCAGAAGCTGACCGCCAGCAGGGCCGCGGCCGTCAGCCCCACCGCCGGGCCGAACAACCGCCGGCCCAGGGCGTAGGTCAGCGGCACGGCCAGCGTGCCCAGGAAGGCCGACAGCAGGCGGATGCCCAGCGCGCCGGGGCCGAACCAGGCCAGGAACAGCGCGTTCAGGGCGTGGTACAGCGCCTCGTGGCCGGAGGCGTCGGGGTAGTAGAAGCGCAGATCGCCGCCGAGGATGTTGCGCGAGATGACCAGCGTCTCGATCAGCTCGTCGTCGCGCCAGCCGGGCGGCGCGTCGGCCAGGGCCACGACGCGCAGGCTGAAGGCCAGCAGGGTGACGGCCGCCGCCCAGGTGGACGGGCGACGCAGTAGCGCCGCGGCCAGTTCGCGCCCCGGATGGGTGCGGGGTGGGGGGTGGTAGACGGTGATGTCAGCCATCGCTCTCCGGCGCGAGCAGGGTCAGAGTTGTCAGCGTCAGCATATCGGCGCCGTCGGGCAGGCGCAGCCGCGCGCCGTCGGGCCGGGTGTAGACGCCGACGGCCAGCGGGTAGTTGCCCGGCACGGCGTCAGCCGGCAGGGTCAGTGTGTGCAGTTGCAGCAGCACGTCGCCCGCCGCCCAGCCCTCGCCCGGCGCGCCAAGGCCGTCGGCCTGAGCGATAAGGGCGTCGGGGGCGATGACGTGGGCGAAGAGAGCCGCGCCGGGCAGCGGTTGGCGCAAGCGCCAGGCCGTCACCAGCGTCACCGTTTCGCCCGGCCGGGCCGTTGGTGTCGATAGCTCATAGCCCAACAACTCCAGCCTGTCGTCGAAGGCGGCGGTCGGCGGTCGGCCGTCAGCCGTCCGCATTCGCGCCAGCGCTGCGGCAATCGCCGCCGGCCCATCGACCGCGTAGAGCCGGATCGGCCGGTCGAGGTCGTCGGGGCGCATGGGCAGCTCATTGGTCAACGTGGCCGCCGCCAGATACGGTTGGAGCGCGGCGGGGATGGGCGTGAAGCCGGGGATGACCAGCGTCGTGTCCGGCGCGTCGGGCAGAAGCAGGCTCTCGCGGCCGTCGAACCAGCGCGGGCGGACGGCGGGGTTGTGCAGCGTCAGCGCGGCCACGGCCGGGGTGTGGTACTGGCCGGGGGTGATGGTCGAGACGGCCGCCGCGCCGCGGCCGTGGGCGTCCAGATAGCGCAGGGTGGTGACCATTGTCGTCTCGTACTGCACACGCACTTCCGGGTGATTCGTCCACTGCCCAAAGTAGACTCGCGCCGCCCCGATGGCGATCGCCGTGTAGAGCACGACGAGAAGGAGAGTGACGAGTGACGAGTGACGAGTGACGAGTACCCGATAGCCGGCCACCAGCGCCAGCGCCGGAAACACGTACAGCACCGGCAGCATCCCGATGGCCTGCGTTGTGGCCAGACCCGGCCCCGTCACCAGCACCGGCGCAAACCCCAACGCCAGCCACACCAGCGCCAGAAACGCACCGGGGGAAGAAGAGTCCACAGATTTCACAGATTCAAAGCTATTAAAATCTGTGAAATCTGTGGACTCTTTCTTCTTCAATCCTTTAATGGCCAACCACCCGGCGACGAGCAGCCCGGCATAGAATAGCCAGCCCAGTGCCCCGGGCAGGAGCGGCCGACCGGGCACATTGTAGCGCCACGTCTGGTCGCCCTCGATGGTGAAGAGGCGCAGCGCGGCCGTGGCGTTGGCCCACAGCGGGGCGAAGTCGCCGCCGGCCGCGGCTCGCAGGGGGGCGCTCAACTCGCCGACGCGCACCTCCAGCGCCGGCCGCGCCGCCAGATAGAGCAGCAGCGGCGCGGCCACGGCCGCCGCTATCACCAGCGTCACGAGCAGGCCCCTTGTCGCGCGAGTTGCCAACGCTCGCCTTTCTGTAGAGTAGGTTATCAACCTGCGCCACAACCAGAGATACCCAACCAGTGCCGGCAGCGCCAGCCACAACACCCGCGCCGGCAGGCAGATGTAGAACGACAGTCCGAGCAGAAGGCCAGCCAGGAGCAGGGGAGCTGGGGAGCGGGGGAGCAGGGGGGCGCGAAGCCCTCTCCCCAACCCTCTCCCGGAAAGCGGGGGAGTTCTCCCCTGCTCTCCAAAGATACCCCCCCAGAAGAACAACACCGCCAGGGCAAACAC
This sequence comes from uncultured Ardenticatenia bacterium, assembly GCA_937858165.1. GTDB lineage: Bacteria > Chloroflexota > Anaerolineae > Promineifilales > Promineifilaceae > Promineifilum. Next base: position 4,667 of record CALLZA010000413.1, on the reverse strand, counting down.
CGCCGGCAGCATGCTGGAGCGCAGCGCCTGCCGCGCGGTCATGAGCGGCCAGAAGCCGCCGGCCAGCCCGGCGGCCGTCAGCAGCGCCACCGGCGCGCCGAACGCCCGCCGCGCCCAGGCGTAGACGGCGGCGATGAGCAGCAGGCTGAAGTAGACCGAAGTCAGCCGGGGGGCCAGGATGGTCGGGCCGGTGGCGTGCATGACCACGGCCGTGGCATAGTCGTAGAGCGGCTCACGGCCGTAGCCGATGGGGAAGTAGAGCGCCCGCGCGCCGTCGCGGATGCTCAGGGCGGTCAAGCCGTGGTCGGCTTCGTCGTGGGTCATGCCCGGCGGCGCGCCGTCCAGCGCCACCAGGCGCAGCGCCGCCGCGACCAGCAGGATGAGGGTGATCCAGGCGCGTGGGGCGAGGCGGGGCAGACGGGCGACGACGGTCATGTCTGGGAGCGATGATACTGAATGGGCCGATGGGTCGCAACTACGGCCGGGCTACGCTCTTCGTGCGATGCACCTTCTGAGGGGCGTGGCCCGTTCTTGAGAGGCAAGGATAAGAAGGCGCGTCGCTCCGAGGTTGGAAGACGAAGGTGCAACTCACTCAAAAAAGGGCGCTGTACCAGGGAGAAAGTGCGTCACACGGGGCAGGGAAAAGAAAAACGCCACACGGACGAGCGTGTGGCGCTGAGAATACGGGCGAAAGCTGCCGGTGATTCAGTTCGCTGTCGAGCGGGTTTTACTGACCACTGACCACTGACAACTCGCTAGGGATCAGGCCAAAGCGGTGCGGGCGACATCGACCACGGCCGCAAACGCCGCCTCATCGCGCACGGCCAGGTCGGCCAGCGCCTTCCGATCCAGTCGAACATTGGCGACCTTCAGGCCGTGGATGAAGTTGCTGTAGCTCATGCCATGCTGCCGGGTAGCAGCGTTGATGCGGGCGATCCACAGCCGGCGGAAGTCACGCTTCTTGTTGCGGCGGTCGCGATAGGCATAGAAGTACGACTTCATCATGGCCTCGTTGGCGCGGCGGAACAGCTTGCTCCGCGAGCCCCACTGGCCCTTGGTCATGTCGAGGATCTTCTTATGACGACGACGGGTTACAAAACCACCTTTTACACGCATTGTTTCTTACCTCGCATTTGGGTTTCGCCTGGACAACTCAGCCACGGGGCGAGGCCAGGCAGCGATTTGTTACTCCCCACCCTAGGCCGGGGGATTGGCCTTGTACTTCTTCAGATAGGGGGCCATACGCTTGATCCGGCGGCGATCGCCGGGGGCGCTGACCACGATCATCTCGGAGAACAGGCGCTTGGTGCGCTTCGACTTGCGCCGGCGGAGGTGGCTCTTGCCCCCCTTGGTGCGCATGATCTTGCCGGAGCCGGTCACGCGGAAGCGCTTGGCGGCCGCCTTATACGTCTTCAGCTTGTATTTCTTCGTTCCCTTTGGCATGTTACATCCCTTGTCACACTCTAAATTCGACGCGCGGCCGACTCAGCTCGTCCTGAGTGGCCGGCGAAAAAAAGGCCCCGCAGGGCCTTTCTCGTCTACGGACTCGATGATCCGGTTGCCCTGTCGCAGCCGGACGGCTCTAGCTCTTGGGGGTTGCCAACGCTTCGGGGGAGAGGGTCAGCGTCATGCGCCAGCCTTCCAATGTCGGCTGTTGCTCGACGATGGCGATGTCCTTCAGGTCTTCGGCGATCTCCTGCAAGGCCCGCTGGCCGATCTCCGGGTAAGAGATCTCGCGGGACTTGAAGCGGACCATGAACTTGACCTTCTTGCCCTCTTCCAGCCATTTGCGCGCGTTGCGCACGCCAATATCCTTATGGTAACCGGTCGTCCGCGGCGTCAGACGGATGGTCTTAATCTCGACCTTCGTCTGATTCTTCCGCGCCTCGCGCTCTTTCTTGGTCTGTTCGTAGGCGAACTTGCCGAAGTCCAACACCCGGCAGACGGGCGGGTTGGCATTCGGGGCCACCTCGACCAGGTCCAGTTCCGCTTCTTCGGCAATGCGCAAGGCATCGAAGAAGGGCAATACACCCCGATTGACACCGGTATGGTCGATCAGGCGCACTTCGCGCGCCCGGATCTGCCGGTTGATCCGAAAATCAACGGTGTCAGGTTTAGTAACTGGAGGCCTTCTTACTCTCTTAATCTACCACATCCTCGTGGTGTGCGACCTGGCGTCCCAGAGCGCACCTGAAAATCAAACAACAAAAACTTAGGCCCAGTGCCTAAGACACCCTGATAATAGCACAGGGCGTTGGCTACGTCAAACGGCCTATAGGGACGCGGCAAGACGGTAAGAGCTCACGCAAAGAACGCCAAGAGCGCAAAGAGATTAGCTTGGCGCTATCGGCGTGAGCCATTTGTTTAAACGCTGTCGGCCACCAACTGTGGCGACGGCTTCTGCACGAAGTAGGCGTAGACGACGATGGCCGTGCCCAGTAATGCCAGCAGCACGCCGGTCCACAGTTGCAGGTTGAAGCCGGCCGCGGAGCGCGAGTAGAACACCAGCGCCCCCATCGCCACCAGCAGGACGTTGACAATGACCGGCATCCAGCGGAAGTAGGCCTTGCCGCGGTCGAAAAGCGACTCGAACAGGCCCAGCAGGCCAAAGGCGATGACCAGGACGGCGATGATAGTGAACGCCGCTGACAAGGACAACACGTTGAAGTAGAGCAGCAGGAGCATGGCTACGCCGCCGACCAACCCGACCAGCCCACGGATGCGGTCGGTCACCGAACCCGGCGCACGGCGGTTGAGCAAACCGCTGAACGTCTGGGCGCCGCCGGCGATGGCCAGGTAGGTAGCCAGCACGTAGGCGGTGGTGGCCATGGCCGTGTCGCCGCCGGCGATGAGGAAGATGCCCAAAACGAGGGCGATGATGCCCCGGAGCAGCGTCCATATCCAGGCATTGGAGTTGGCAGATACCTTGGCAGTCATGAGTGGGCCTCCTTAATTAGGACAGAGCGAGATGGGTGAATGAAAGACGCGGTGGTCCGTCCTATCGACCTGCGACCGACCGCTAACTGATAAGGCTGAAGACGATATTCAGGGTGATGAGCAGGGCGAACATGATCGCGGCCAGAATGAACACGCGCCGTAGATCGCTGCTAATGTAGCTGTACTCATCTTCCAGGCGCTCCGACGCCGCCTGACTGCGAGTTTGCTTTGAGGCGCGCGGCGCGCGAGGAGGCGCGGGCGTCTCGGCCGCGGGCGAATCAACGACGCTGTCGAGCGGTTCGGCGACTATCTTGGGTGGGCGAGCGGGCGTCGCCTTGGGGCGGTTTGTCTTTTTGGCCATGATGCCTCTTTAATGAAATTACGCCTGCATTATAGAACCGGCGTCGTCGTTTGTCACCCTCCGTCTCAGAGGGATTGCTACGTGGGAAGAAGATCTCACGCAAAGGTCGCTAAGAGCGCCAAGAGAAACTGTCTTGGCGCTCTTAGCGTTTTTGGCGGCCATTGCGTGAGTTCTTTATCGCCTGACAATGCACCTAGCCTTCGTCAGTCGCCAATTGGGCAAAGACGACGATGCGCTTGGTGTTCACGCGGTAGGGGTAGCAGGAGATGAGCGTCAGCCGGGCGTCGTCGGTGGGGGCCATCACCCACACGTCGGTCGGCTCGACGACGCGCACCTCGCTGACGACGTAGGTGTGCGCCTGGCGCTCGCTGCTGACGATGATCTCGTCGCCCACTTGCAGCCGGTCGAGGTAGCGGAACGGCTCGCCGTAGATGTCGTTGTGGCCGGACAGGACGACGTTGCCCGCTTGTCCCGGCCGGCCGCTGCCGACGTATTGGCCGATGCCCTTTTTCAGTTGTTCCCAATCATCCCCCTGGACGATGGGGTAATCGCCGCTCAGGGCAGGAATCTCCAGCCGGCGGGCCTGCTCCGGGCCGGGGGTGGGGATGGGCGGCGGGACGTAAGCGTTGACGACGGGCAGCAGGTGGGCGGGGATGCCGCCGGCCTCGCCCGGCTCCGGCGGGCGGCCGTCCACCGGCGGGCGGTGGCCGCCCGGCAGCAGCACGACGCCGATGGCCGGCGTGGCCGTGGCCGTGGGCAAGGCCAACGCCTGGCTCTGCGCCGCCTGGGCCGCGGCCAGCTCGCTGTTGAGTTGGCGGTTGGTGGCCCACAGGCTGAGGACGATGGCCAGCAGGGCGACGACGGCGGCCACCTCCACCAGCAGCAGCGCCCGGTCGGCAAGCCGCCGCCCCCGTGGGCGGCGCGGCGCGGCGGCCAACACGGCGGCGATGCGCGCCCCCTCGGCGCGCAGATGGTCCGCGGCGACCGGCCCCCCGCGGGCGCACAGTAGGGCGCCGCGATCGAGCAGGCGAGGGCCGGTGCCGGCCCCCCACCCCGGCTCGCCCAGCCAAGCGGGCACCGCCTCCCCCATCCCCCCCCTGGACGGCGCTCTCGATCTCGCCTCCCGTGCCGAGAAGGGATGCGGCCACTCCGCGGCCATGCACTCGCGGAACATCGACAAGCTGAGCCGCATGGCCCGCGAGATCAACACCACGATCTTCGTGAAGAACGGGCCTACTTGCGCCGGCCTGGGCGCCGGCGGCGAGGGACATGCGAGCTTCTCGATCGCCAGCCCGACCGGCGAGGGGATGACCGGGCCGTGGAGCTTCACCCGCGAACGGCGGTGCGTCCTCGTCGATCACTTCCGGAT
>CALLZA010000412.1 GCA_937858165.1 uncultured Ardenticatenia bacterium | reverse complement strand
TGTGTGTGTAGTTGATATGTTGTTTGTTTCGTGTTATATTACATGCTGGTCTAGCCTGTTGCGTTTGTTTTTTTCAAGCAGAAGACGGCATACGAGATCTAGTACGGTCTCGTGGGCTCGGAGATGTGTATAAGAGACAGCTTCTGGTCAACGCTCATCAGCACCGTGCTGGGCACGCTGGGGGCGATGGCGCTGGAGCGCTTCCGCTTCCGCGGCAAGCTGACCTACGACGCGACGATGTACCTGCCGATCATCATCCCCGACATCGTCATGGCCCTGTCGGCGCTGCTGTTCTTCGTCCTGGTGGCCGTGCCCCTCAGCCGCTACACCATCCTGGTCGCCCACGTGGCGTTCAACGTCTCGTTCGTGGCCGTGGTGGTGCGCGGCCGTCTGGCGGAGATGGATCGGTCGCTGGAAGAGGCGGCGGCCGACCTGGGGGCCAACACGTGGACGACCTTCCGCCGGGTGACGCTGCCGCTGCTGATGCCGGCCATCGTCTCGGCCGCGCTGCTGGCCTTCACCCTGTCGCTCGACGACTTCGTGATCACCTTCTTCGTCTCCGGCCCCGGCTCGACGACGCTGCCGGTGCGGGTCTACTCGATGATCAAGTTCGGCGTCACGCCGGAGGTCAACGCCATTTCGACGTTGATGCTGCTGGGGTCGACGGTGTTGGTGGTGGTGTCGTTGTGGTTGCAGCGCAAGTGATGAAGTACAGGGGAGCAGGGGAGCGTGGGAGAAGAATGAGCGCGGAGTCCGCATCTGAGGATGCGCCCTCCGCTGGTGGTGAAATGGGTGGCAACAAGAAAGTGGGATGCACAGCCGGTGCATCCCACTTTCTGAAGTGGGATGCACCTTCTTAACTGACGAACGCAAGAACGTGCGACGCACTCAAGAAAGTGCGTCGCACGAATTCGAGAGGAGAACGAAGATGAAAAAGCTTTGCTTGGTTGGACTTCTACTGATCACCCTGGCCCTGGCTGCCTGCGGCGGCGGCCCGACGGGCGGCCCCGGCGCGGGCGACGATCCGACGGCCGAAAGCGCCACCGGCGAGGTCGAACTCGATGACGAATTGAGCGTCTACAACTGGGAAGACTACATTGACGAGCAAATCCTGCGCGACTACGAAGAGCGCTACGGCGTCACTATCGTCTATGACACCTACGCCAGCAACGAGGATTTGCTGACCAAGCTGCAAGCCGGGGCCGCCGGCTATGACGTCATCTTCCCGTCCGACTACATGGTAACCCAGATGATCGAGCTGGGGTTGCTGGCCGAGATCGACGTGGCGGCCATGCCCAACTTCGCCAACATCGGCGCGGAGTTCAAAGACCCGCCCTATGACCCCGGCAACCGCTTCTGCACCCCCTATCAGTGGGGCATGACCGGCATCGCCTATCGCAACGGCCACCCCGGCTTCGACGAAGCGCCCAGCAGTTGGGCCTACCTGTTCGACCCGACGCTGCTGGAGCAGTTCGCGCCCGACGGCATCAACGTGCTGAACGACCAGCGCGAGCTAATCGCCGCCGCGCTGTTCTACCTGGGCCACGCGCCCAACACGACCGACCGCGCCGAGTTGGAGGAGGCCCGCGACCTGATCCTGGCCGCCAAGCCGTACTGGAAGACGTTCAACAGCGAGGACTACTACAGCACGCTGATGGTCAGCGACGAGATCGTCCTGTCCCACGCCTGGAGCGGCGACGCAGCGCAGGCGTTCTGGGCCACCTATGACGAGGAAACCGGCGACGGCAACTGGCTGTTCACCGTGCCGGTCGAAGGCGCGGTGCGCTATCAGGACAACGTCTGCATTCCGGCCAACAGCACCCGCCAGGCCACGGCCCAGCACTTCATGAACTACCTGATGGAGGCCGAAGTGGCCGCGGCCATCACCAACTTCACCTTCTACCCCAGCCCCAACGAGGCGGCCAAGGAGTTCATCGACCCCGAAATCCTGAACAACCCGGGCATCTACCCGCCGGAAGAGGTGCGGGCGAAGCTGCAATGGCTGGAGGACCTGGGCGACGCCGTGTTCATCTACGACGAGATGTGGACGGCGATTAAGGGGCAGTAAGCAGTATTCAGTAGGTCAGTTGACAGTTGTCAGGCAGAACTGACAACTGTCAACTGACAACTACGCTTCCATTACCAACGCAAAAATCAGCGGCGCAACGATGGTCGCGTCCGATTCGATCATGTACTTGGGCGTATCGACCCCCAGCTTGCCCCAGGTGATCTTCTCGTTGGGCACGGCCCCGCTGTAGGAGCCGTAGCTGGTGGTCGAGTCGCCGATCTGGCAGAAGTAGCCCCACAGGGGCACGTCCGTCTGCCCCAGGTCCTGATGCAGCATGGGCACAACGCAGATGGGGAAGTCGCCGGCGATGCCGCCGCCGATCTGGAAGAAGCCGACCGACCGCTGGGGGGCGACCAGGGCGTACCAGTGGGCCAGATAGGTCATGTATTCGATGCCCGTGCGCACAGTGTGGACGTTGACGATGTCGCCGGTCATCACGTGGCTGGCGTACATGTTGCCCATCGTCGAGTCCTCCCAGCCGGGGACGACCATCGGCAGGTTCTTCTCGGCCGCGGCCAGCATCCACGAGTCGCGCGGGTCGATCTGGTAGTACGGCTCCAACACGCCGGACAGCAGCACGCGGTACATGAACTCGTGCGGGAAGTAGCGTTCGCCGGCCTGGTCGGCCCGCGTCCACTCGTCCACCAGCGCCTTCTCCAGCCGGCGCATCGCCTCCTCTTCGGGGATGCAGGTATCGGTGACGCGGTTCATGTGCCGGTTCAGCAGGGCCAGCTCGTCCTGCGGCGTCAGGTCGCGGTAGTGGGGCACGCGCTCATAGAAGTCATGGGCCACCAGGTTGAACAGGTCTTCCTCCAGGTTGGCCCCGGTGCAGGAGATGGCTTGCACCTTATCGCGGCGGATCATCTCGGCCAGCGAGAGGCCCAGTTCGGCCGTGCTCATGGCCCCGGCCAGCGTGACGAGCATCGCCCCGCCACCGTCCAGGTGGCGCTTGTAGCCGTCGGCGGCGTCAATCACCGTCGCGGCGTTGAAGTGCCGGTAATGATGCCGCAGGAAGCGGCTAATCGGTCCGTCAGTCATGTCTCTTGTGACTCCGTCAGAACCTCACGCAAAGATCGCTAAGGACGCAAAGAGCGCAAAGAAAGAACTGTTCTTCTTGGCGTTCTTAGCGTCCTTAGCGATCTTTGCGTGAGGTCTTCTTTCTTAAGCCCGGTTTAAGGCCACCAGGCACAGATACTCAAACACCAGGTTGGCCGCCAGGATGGCCGTCACGTCGGCGTGGTCATAGGGCGGGCTGACTTCAACGATGTCCATACCCACCAGATTCAGCCCCTTCAGCCCACGCATGAGCTGGAGCATCTGGTAGCTGCTGAAGCCGCCCGGCTCCGGCGTGCCCGTGCCGGGGGCGAAGGCGGGGTCGGCGGCGTCGATGTCGAGCGTGACGTAGGTCTGGCGGTCGCCGACCGTCTCGCGGATGGCCTCCACGACGGCCGGGACGCCCATCTCGAAGCAGTCGTCGATGGTCAGCACACGGATGCCCAGCCGCCGGGCGACGTTGAGATCGTCCGGGAAGTAGAGCGAGCCGCGAATGCCGACCTGGATGAACGCCGCCGGGTCGATCAGCCCTTCCTCGACGGCGTGGCGAAAGACGGTGCCGTGCTCATAGTCGCCCGGCTCGACGTCGGTGTGGGCGTCGAAGTGGACGAGGGCCAGCGGGCCAAACTTCGCCGCCTGCGCCCGCAGCAGCGGCAGGCTGATGGAGTGGTCGCCGCCCAACGCGACGACCATCGGCCCCTGGGCCAGCGCCGCGCCGACCTCGGCCGTGATGGCGGCCATCGTCTTCTCGATGTAGGCCATCTCGATCGCTACGTCGCCATAGTCGACGACGGATAGCGCCTCGGTCGGGGCGACGCCGTGAATGTGGTGGTGGCCCCAGAGGGCCAGCGACGCCTCGCGGATCTTGCGCGGGCCGAAGCGCGTGCCGCCGCGGAAGCTGGTCGCGCCGCTGTCGAAGGGCACGCCGACGATGGCTACGTCCGCGCCGGACAGGTCGCGCGTCGGCGTCTGGCGCATGAAGGTCGGCACGCCGGAGTAGGCCAGCAGATGGCCGCCCAGTGCTGGGTTAACGGTTTGAGCCATTGGGGCTATTCCTTTGTCAGTGAATGGAATGGGTGAGAGGGGATAGGGGGCGAGTCATCTCGATTACCTATCCGCCACTCAGCCAAAAGCGCCGGCCGGCTGGAGGGCCGGCGCGGGGTTCTCGTCGCGGGCCGCGGCCCAGCTTTCCATCTCGCGCTCGACGTTCGTGCCCCAATGGACGCCGCGGCCGAGCGTCGTCTGCTCCACGACCTCGAACTCGCCGAAGTAGCGGCGCATGACGCCCTCGACACGGCTGGTGTCGTAGGGCTTGCAGGAGAAGACGTCGACGAACGCCTGGCCCAGCGCGCTATAGGTGTGGATGGCGGCGTGGGATTCGTAGAGGATGATGACGCCGGAGTAACCGGCGCGCTGCGGTTCGCCCGCCTCTTCGGTGACCATCGGCCCGGCCAGGAC
>CALLZA010000411.1 GCA_937858165.1 uncultured Ardenticatenia bacterium | reverse complement strand
CGGTTTTGGTAGTCCCCATCTGGTTGGCCGCGTCCTGCCGGGGGGGCAGGAGTTCCGGGCGTGGGTTCCGGCCGCCACCAGCCACCAGGGCCTGCCCGATCATCCCGGCGGGCGACCGGTCGCCGGCGACCTGCTCGACCCGGTGGCGCTGGCCGCGGCCGTCCACGAAGCTCAGCCGGAGCTTATCTTTCACCTGGCCGGCCAGGCCTACCCGACGCGCTCATGGGACGAACCAGCGCAAACGCTAGCCGTCAACACCGGCGGTACGGCCAACTTGCTGCGCGCGGCCGTGGCCTATGGCCGGCCGCGTGTCGTCGTCGTCACCAGCGCCGAGATTTACGGCGAACTGCGCCCGGAGGATCTGCCGTTGACCGAAGCCAGCCCGGCCCGGCCGCGCCACCCCTACGGCGTCAGCAAGCTGGCCGCCGGGGAGTTGGTGCGTGTCTACTGGGGGCGCTACGGGCTGCCGGTGGTCGAGGCACGTCCGTTCAACCACATTGGCCCGCGCCAGGCGCGCGGCTTCGTCGTGCCCGATTTCGCCGCGCAACTGGCGGCCATTCGTCTCGGCCGCCGGCCGGCGACGATGCGCGTTGGCAACCTGTCGCCGCAGCGCGACTTCACCGACGTGCGCGACGTGGCCGCGGCCTACTTGCGACTGGCGGAGGCTGGACGACCGGGCGAGGCGTATCTCATCTGCTCCGGACAGCCGGTCACTGTCCGTCACTTGTTGGATACACTCATCGATCTGGCCGGGGTGGCCGTGACGGTGGAGACGGACGAGGCGCGCCTGAATCCGGTGGACACGCCATGCCTCTATGGCAGCAACGCCAAAATCGCCGCCGACACCGGCTGGCGACCGACCATCTCCCTGCGCCAGTCGCTGGCTGATGCACTGGCTGATTGGGAAGAACGATTCAATCGGTGAAATCTGTGTAATCTGTGGTTCCATCTCTATGCCTAAAGACAAGGAAAGACTCGACCTGCTCCTCGTGGAGCGCGGCCTGATGGCGACGCGGGCGCGGGCGCAGGCGTCGATCATGGCCGGCGAGGTGCGCGTTAACGGCGAGCGCGTCGATAAGGCCGGCACGCCCGTGCCCCGCGACGCGACGATCGAGGTCGCCGCGCCGATGCCCTATGTCAGTCGCGGCGGCTTCAAGCTGGCCGGGGCATTGGATGCTTTTGGTGTGAGTGTTGCCGGCCGATCGTGTGCCGATGTGGGAGCCTGCACCGGCGGCTTCACTGACGTGTTGCTCCAGCGCGGCGCGGCGCGGGTCTACGCCATTGACGTGGGCCAGGGGCAACTGGATTGGAAGCTGCGCCAGGATGCGCGCGTGACGGTGCTGGAGAAGACGAACGCGCGCTATCTGGAATCATTGCCGGAGCCGGTCGAACTGGTGGTTATCGATGTGTCGTTCATCTCGCTGCGCCTGATTCTTCCGGCGGTGGCAAGGTGGGTAGATCCGGCGGCCGACGTCGTGGCCCTGATCAAGCCGCAGTTCGAAGCCGGGCCGGAGTCAGTCGGCAAAGGGGGCATTGTCCGCGATGTGGCGGTGCGGCGGCGGGTGCTGGTCGAGGTGCTGGGCTGGGCCGCGGCCCACGGCTGGGGCGTGGCCGGGCTGGTGCGCTCGTCGCTGGTGGGGGCCGACGGCAACGTGGAGTACTTGGTCTGGCTGCGGTGGGGCGGAGCCTCGGCCGACGTGGCTAGCTTGATCGAGACGGTTTTTTAAGAAGCTCACGCAAAGGACGCCAGGGAAGCAAAGTACGCAAAGAAGATTTTCTTTTTGGCGCTCTTTGTCCCTTGGCGTCCTTTGCGTGAGCTTCTTCTCTGCTATCCACCGATTTCGGACATGACCCGATTCAACGGAATGATGTCTTCGGCCAACTGATGCCCCCACGGCTTCCACCAGATACCATCGGTGATGAGGGCGCGCAACGCATCGTCGTCGGCCCCGGCGCGCATGGGGGTCAGCAGATCGACTTCCATCTCGCGCAGCAGACAGAGGCGCAGCCGCCCGTCGGCTGTCAGCCGTGCCCGATTGCACGAGGCGCAAAACGGCTGGGTGACGGAACTAATGAAGCCGATAGTGCCCGGCGCGCCGTCCAACCGGTAGAGCCGTGCCTCGCCGTCGAGTTGACCGTCGTTTATCGGTCGCAGCGGCCCCAGCCCGGCAGCAATCGTCGCCCGCAACTCCTCCTCGCCGACCACACCGGCCAGTTGAAAGCCGGCCACTTCACCGAAGGGCATCATCTCGATGAACCGCACTTGCCACGGTTGGTGGAGCGTCAGCCGGGCCAGGTCGATCAAATCCTCACCGTCATTGTAGTTGCGCACGACGACGGCGTTGAGCTTTATCTCCAGCCCGGCGGCTTCGGCGGCGCGAATGCCGGCCCACACGTCCTCGACCCGCCCCCAGCGGGTCAACTTCTTGAACCGGTCGGGGTCGAGGGTGTCGATGCTGATGTTGACGCGCTGCAAACCCGCCTCAGCCAGTGGCGCGGCCAGCCGGTCGAGCAGCAGGCCGTTGGTAGTCATGGCGACCTTCTCAATGCCCGGCGTGTCGGCCATCTGGCGTACCAGATCGACAACGTTGGCCCGCACGGTCGGCTCGCCGCCCGTCAGCCGCACCTTGTGAAAGCCCAATCCGGCGCAGAGATGTACCAGGCGGATCATCTCGTCGTCCTGCAATAGTTCGGCGCGCGGCCGGAAGGTCATGTCCTCTGGCATGCAATAGACGCAGCGCAGGTTGCAGCGATCGGTCAGGGAGATGCGGAGGTAGTTGATGTTCCTTCCGAAGCGGTCGATAGCCATAGCTCTCTCATCTACGAGGCGATTTGAGGAATCACCGTCCAACAGACTGTACCGATTGTCACGTCAACGGTCAAGACCAGGCCATTATTTTTATCACAAACATCATAAAAAGTCCAGACATGTTGTAGTCCAATCGGCGGTATAGCGATGGGAACCGGAACGGTATTGGCGTCGTTATAACGCTATACTATATGGTAGCGTCTGGATAGGGGATTAGGCCTCGATGAAGCGGCCGAATCCCTAACCTTCAATTGAAGTAAGGAAGTGTAAGTTGCGCAGACAGTCGTTATTGCCGGGCTGGTTGAGTGCCCTGTTGTCGGCCGCGTTTGTCTTTTCGGCGGTGGCCGTGCTTTTCTTTGCCTATCTGACGGTGCAACACCTGATGAGCCAGCCCGATGAACCGGTGGCCGGCACAGGCGGGGCCGACGGCGGCCTGTCGCCCGTGGATGGCGAATTGCCCCCGGTTCAGGTCGTCGACGGCGGCACGCTGCCCACACCCACGCCCGCGCCGACCGTGGGCGCATGGGAGGGGAACGGCCGCGTCAACATCCTCATGATGGGCATCGACCGGCGGCCGGGCGAGGCGTTCGTTTCGCGCACCGATACGATCATGGTCTTGTCCATCGACCCGCAGACGGACACGGCGTCGATCCTCTCTATCCCGCGCGATCTGTACGTGGAGATTCCCGGCTATGGCCAGGATCGCGTCAACACGGCGCTGGTCTACGGTTCACAGCAGGGCGACTACCTCGACGGTGCCGCTCTGGCGATGCAGACGGTGTCGTATAACCTTAACATTCCCATTCACCACTTTGTTCTGGTGGACTTCGGTGCGTTCGTGCGCACCATCGACCTGCTGGGCGGCATCACCGTGGAAGTGCCCTACGAGATCAACGACCCGGAATACCCGGACATGGATTATGGTTATGATCCACTGCTCATCCCGGCCGGCGTGCAGCAGTTCGACGGGGCAACGGCGCTGAAGTACGCCCGCACCCGCCACGGCGACAGTGACTTCAACCGCGCCTATCGCCAGCAGCAGGTGCTCTTCGCCGCCCGCACGAAGGCGCTGGAGCTGGGCGTGGGTGAGATGCTGCTGCGCGTGCCATCGCTCTACAACCAGGTTGAGGAGGGTGTCCGCACTGATCTGAGCCTGGAGCAACTGCTGCGCCTGGCCAAGTCGATCAGCGATATTCCTGCCGACGGCATCCGCAACGAGGTGCTCGACTACGACTACGTCAGCAGCTACCGCACGCCCGGCGGCGCGTCGGTGCTGTTGTTGCGGCCCGACACGGCCATGCCGCTTATTCAGACTCTTTTCGGCGAGTAATGGGGTACAATACGCCCCACGATGAATCGCCAGGAATTCAAACAACGTCTGGCCGAAGGCCCTGTCCTGATGGATGGGGCTTTTGGCACTGTCCTCCACCTGTCTCTTATACACATCTGACGCTGCCGACGAGCGATCTAGTGTAGATCTCGGTGGTCGCCGTATCATTAAAAAAAAAAAAAACACAAGTGTTGATCATCGAGGACATCATGCAACACGAACCAGTACATTGACTAGACTAATAGACAGTCACTTAAGAGAAGTATGCGAATAAAAAACAGGAGATATATAGACAAGAGATAG
>CALLZA010000410.1 GCA_937858165.1 uncultured Ardenticatenia bacterium | reverse complement strand
TTGTGGTGTAATGTGTTGGATGCGCGTGACAACTGCTGCGTAACGAGAGCTGTTGAGTGGCTGTGCGTGTGTAGTCTCGTTTGAATATCAGACTCGCACTTGATCTTATGTTTTGTGTTTTTTTTTTTTTGTTGTTTGTTTTTTTTTTGTCAAGCAGAAGACGGCATACGAGATCTAGTACGGTCTCGTGGGCTCGGAGATGTGTATAAGAGACAGCTTCTACCCCCTCGTCCGCGCCGCCACGACCGTCTTCATGCGCGAAGTGTCGGGCTTTCTGACGCTGATGCAGATCGTCCGCGGCGAGCCGGCCATCTATACCACTTGGCCCGGCTACGACGAAGTGGCCCACCACTCCGGGCCGTGGTCGAAGCACGCCCTGTCTACCCTGCGCGGCTACGATCGCTTCATTGGCGCGACTCTGGAGATCATCACCACGCGCGCGCCCCGCCCCTACGAACTGTTTGTCCTGTCGGACCACGGCCAATCCTTCGGGGCGACGTTCCTGCAGCGCTATGGCTATACGCTCAAGGACTTCATCCAGGAGCAGATGCCGGCGGGCAGCGTCGTCACCCACACCAGCGGCGGCGACGACGGCCTGGTGTCGGTCATGGCCGTGGCCGCCGAGCTGGGCAACGTGCAGGCCGCGGGCATGGGCGGTGTGGTGGGCAAGCGGGCGGCTCAGGGGATGCAGCGCGCCGCCGAGGGTATGGCCGACAGCCAGGGCACGACAGCTACGCTGGAGGCTATCACGGACGTGACGTTCTGCGGCAGCGGCAATCTGGGCCAGGTCTACTTCCACGCCTTTCCCCGCCGGGCCATGCTGAGCGATCTGAACACGGCCTACCCCGGCCTGGTCGATGCCGTCGTGAAACACGAGGGGGTTGGCCTGGTCATCGCCGTCGACGACACCGGCACGCCGCTTGTCTTCGGCAAGAGCGGCGCGCGCAATCTACGCACGGGCGAGATGAGCGGCGACGACCCGCTGCGGCCCTATGGCGACGTGGCGCTGCGCATCTGGCAGTTACAGCGTCTGGCCGACTTCCCCAGTAGCGGCGACCTCATCGTCATGGGCGCGCTCTACGCCGATGGCACCGTCGCGGCGCTGGAAGAGTTGATTGGCAACCACGGCGGGCTGGGCGGCGAGCAGACCGACAGCTTCCTGCTGCACCCGGCCGACCTGGACGTGCCGCCGACGCGCTGCACGACCGACATCTTCCCCCTGCTCAACGCGCGGCGGGGGCGGCCCGCGCCCCCGGCAGGCCCGAAGGAGGAGGCGCGCGACAACTGGACACCGGCAAACCTGTGGCGCGGGCTGCGCCAGGTCGGCGTCTGGCTTCCGCTGGCCCTGCGCGCCCTGGTGCTCGACCGCGCTGCCTACCGGGCCATTGCCACCCAAGCCGACATGACCGGCCCGGCCGTCCTCATCAGCCTCGTCGGCGTGTTCATCGTCGCCCTGATAAACACGAGGGCCGATCTCGCCCTGGCCTTCCCCGTCCGCTATGGGCTGTGGTTGTTGACGGTGCTGGTGATGCACGGCGCGGCCCAGCTGGTGCGCGGCAAAGGCACGCTCATGAACACCTTCCGCGTCCTGGGTTTTGCCCAGATGGTGGCGTTCGTCCAGCTGTTGCGCCTCATCCCCGGCCTCGACAACATCGCCGCCTTCGCCGCCAGCCTGCTCTCCCTCTTCGTCGTCTGGTTGAGCCTGTCGGTGGCCCACCGGGTGCGCGGCTGGCGCACGGTGTTGATGCCGGTGCTCTACCTGACGCTCGTCATCGGCGGCACAGTGCTATTGATTAGCCTGTTCAACGGCCTCAGCGTGGCCCTGGAGACACTGCTATCCGCCTTCGGCCTGCGCCCCTGACCCCCGCCCAGAGCCATGGCAAAGTCAGTCAGACGAGACCTCGCGCCAAGATCGCCAAGGATGCAAAGAACGCTAAGAATCCCTCTTTTGCACGCTTGGCGCTCTTGACGCTGTGTGCGATCTTGGCGTGGGGTCTTCTGCCAACTTTGCAACAACCCTGCCGACCCGCCAATGTTGCGCAATCGCCCGGTCTGAGCCAGAATAGGCGATATTCACGCGGCATTCACGAGGAGTCTGCCATGTCGCCAACCGGACACACCCAGCGCGAAAATACGAATAGGACCGGCGTCGCTCTGCCGGCGCGTCCGGTCATCTACGAGATCAACACCTGGCTCTGGCTGCGCGAATTGAGCCGCCAGCACAACCGCCGCGTGACTCTGGCCGACGTGCCGGAAACGGCCTGGGACACCCTGGCCGACCTGCGCTTCGACGTCGTCTGGCTGATGGGCGTCTGGGAGCGCAGTCCGGAGGGCATCACCGTGACGCTGAATGACCCGACGCGGCGACAGCGCTTCGACGAGGCTCTGCCCGGCTGGACGGCCGAGGACGTCATCGGCTCGCCCTACTCCGTGCGCTGCTACACCGTCGATCCTGCTCTGGGCGGCGACGCCGGGCTGGCCGTGGCGCGGGCCGAACTGGCCGCCCGCGGTATGGGCCTGATGCTCGACTTCGCCCCCAACCACGTGGCTCGCGACCACGACTGGGTGAAGGCCCGGCCGGAGTTGTTCATCCGCGGCACGGCCGAAGCGTTGGCCGCCGCGCCGGAAGCGTTCTTCGCCGCCGGCGACGCGGTCATCGCCCACGGCCGCGACCCGAACTTCGCTCCCTGGCGCGATGCCGCCCAACTCAACACCTTCGCCCCCGAAGTCCGCGCCGCAGCCGTCGAGACGCTGCGCGCCATCGCCGCCCGCTGCGATGCCGTGCGCTGCGAGACGGCCATGCTGGTGGCCAATGCCATCTTTGCCGGCACCTGGGGCGAACGCGCCGGCACGCCGCCGGAGCAGGAGTACTGGCGCGAGGTGCTGCCCGCCGTTCGCGCCGCCCAGCCCGACGTGCGCTTCTTCGCCGAAGTCTACTGGGACATGGAGTGGGAGCTACAGCAGCAGGGGTTCGACTTCTGCTACGACAAACGGCTCTACGATCGGTTGCTCTATGAGACGGCCGAGAGCGTACGCGGCCACCTGATGGCCGATCCGGCGTATCAGGAACGGCTGCTGCGCTTTCTGGAAAACCACGACGAGTCGCGCGCCGCGGCCAGCTTTCCCGCCAGCCGCGCCCTGGCCGTTGCCGTGGCCGCCTACACGCTGCCGGGGGCCAAGCTGTTCCACCATGGTCAGTTCGAAGGCTACACCACGCGCGTGCCCGCCGCCCTGTCGCGCCGGCCGCGCCAACCGATCGACCGCGCCCTGCAGGCGTTCTATCGTCGCCTGGCCCTGGCGCTCCAATCGCCGCCGCTGCGCGATGGACAGTGGCGGCTTTGCGCGCTGAACGGTTGGCCGGATAATTACAGTTACAACAACCTGGTGGCCTGGTGCTGGCAGGCGGGCGACGAGCGGCGCGTCATCGTCGTCAACCTGTCGACCCATACGTCACAGGCGCGCGTCCAACTGCCGTGGCCCGAGCTGGCCGGGCAGAACTGGGTGCTGGAAGACATCATGGAAGAGCGCCTTTTTGAGCACGCCGGCGACGAGATCCTCAACATGGGTCTCTTCGTCGAGCTGTCTCCCTGGGGGCGGCACTTCTTCGCCTTTCGCTAGTTGCCTGTGTCCGCCCGCCGGGCACAGGGCGCGGCGGGCGGGCCGCCGCGCCGCGCTCATTACGAATAGAATCATCGCCAGTCGCCCCATAGCGATCTGGCGTTTTCGTTTCCGGCAAAACCGACCGGCCCGCCCCGCGGACCGGCGTTCGCATTCCCATTTCCCACAGGAGTCACCAACAACATGACCGAGAACCTGAATCCGTTTGCCATCGCCCAAGCCCAACTGGACAAGGCGGCCGGCATCCTGCAATTGAACCCCGACATGCACGCTTTCTTGCGCGAGCCGCTGCGCGAGTTTCACTTCAGCATCCCCGTGCGCATGGACGACGGCCACACGCAGACCTTCAAGGCGTTCCGCGTGCAGTATAACGACGCCCGCGGCCCGGCCAAGGGCGGCATCCGCTTCCACCCCGATGAGACCATCGACACCGTCCGCGCCCTGGCGGCGTGGATGACGTGGAAAACGGCCGTAGCCGACGTGCCGCTGGGCGGCGGCAAGGGCGGCGTCATCTGCAACCCGCGTAATCTGTCGACCGGCGAGTTGGAGCGGCTCAGCCGCGGCTACATGCGCGCTGTGGCCCGCTTCGTCGGCCTGCACCAGGACGTGCCCGCGCCCGATGTCAACACCAACCCCCAGATCATGGCCTGGATGCTCGATGAGTACGAGACCTGTCTCTTATAACAATCTGACGCTGCCGACGAGCGATCTAGTGTAGATCTCGGTGGGCGCCGGATCATTAAAAAAAAAATACAAAAGAGATATCACGTACAATATAGAGACAGACGACTAATATGCTACTCGCAACAACG
>CALLZA010000409.1 GCA_937858165.1 uncultured Ardenticatenia bacterium | reverse complement strand
GTCGCGCCGCCGGTGTGGACCCGGGCACGATGGGGCTTGGCCCTGGGCCGGCGACGCGCAAGGTGTTGGCCCGCGCCGGGTTGGCCGTGGATGACCTCGATCTGGTCGAGTTGAACGAGGCGTTCGCCGTACAGTCGCTGGCCGTCATGCGCGAGTTGGGGTTGCCGCCGGAGATCGTTAACGTCAACGGTGGGGCGATTGCCCTGGGCCACCCGCTGGGCTGCTCCGGGGCGCGCATCCTGACGACGCTGCTGCACGAGATGAAGCGCCGGCAGGCTGCCGGCGAGCCGATGTGCTATGGGCTGGCGACGCTGTGCGTCGGCGTCGGCCAGGGCGAGGCGACGGTCGTCGAACTCCTTTAAGAGGCTCACGCCAAGGACGCCAAGGGAGCAAAGAACGCTAAGAAGAATCTTTCTCTTCTTTGCGTCCTTTACTCCCTTGGCATGAGCTTCTTTCTCGGAATCTGCACAATCGGCGGCTAGCTACTGTTCGGCCAGGGCCATTTCGACCGCGGCGTAGGCGTCGACGATGCCGTAGCCGGTTACGTTGTTGGGCCGCGCGGTGGGATCGCCGCAAGTTGGGGCAGCATCGCCCCATACGGAGGCCTCACGCGCTGTCTCGACCAGAATTTGCTCGGTGCGGTCGATGTCGCCGATGAGGGCCGGATTGGCCGACCACATCAGGGCCACGACGCCGACGACGTGGGGCCCGGCCATCGACGTGCCATCGTTGTACTCGTAGCCGCCGCCGGGATAGGCCGACAGGACGCCCACGCCCGGGGCGGCGATGTCGGGCTTCGTCCGGCCGCTGCCGTCGGCCGTCACCGGGCCGCGGCTGCTGAAGCGGGCGACGGCGTTGGCCTCGTCCGTCGCGCCGACGGTGAAGACCTCGTCGTAGTGGGCCGGGGGACTGTCAACGCTTTCGCACGTGGGGCCGTTGTTGCCGGCCGAGGCGACGACGAAGACGCCCGCGGCCCGCAAGGCGGCCACTGCCGGTTGCAGGGCGTCAGCGTCACACCCCTCTTGCGGTGGGCAACCCCACGAGTTATTGAGAACGTGCGCGCCGAGGTCGGGGCGGCCGTCGGTCAGCGCGTCGCCCGCCTGTGGAAAGGGGGCCAGCAGAAATTGGAGGCAGTCGAGGTAGCGCGGCGGGTTGCCCAGGTTGCGCGGCAGGTTGACGCAGGCGATCCACGTCGCGTCGGGGGCCACGCCGACGCTTCGGCCGACGGCCGTGCCCAGCGTGTGCGTGCCGTGGCCGCCGCTGTCGCTTGGCGCGGGCGCGTGGTTCCACGGGTCGAGCCAGTTGTAGTCGTCACCGGCCGGGCCGCCGGCGGTGTTGCCGCGATACTGGTCGCGCAGTTCGGGGTGCGTTCCGTCCACACCGGAGTCGCTCTGGCCGACGACGATGCCCGCGCCGGTGACACCCAGTTGCTGCCAGACGAGCGGCGCGTAGATGCGCTGCTGTGACCACAGAGCCATCTCCGGTGGACTGGCCGTGCCGGTCGTGGCCGGCGACGGCGCGGGCAGCGGGCGCAACTCCGGGCTGACCAGCACCCGCTCCACCTCCGGCCGCCGCAGTAGCCACCAACGCCACAGCGGCCCGCCGTCCACCTCCAGGGCATTGACCAGGTAGTAGGGGCGATAGGCGACGCCCCAGCGGTCGAGCGCGCGGCGCAGCTCGATTTGGGTCGTGTCGGCGTGCTGGGTCAGCAGGTCATAGACGACCGTCCGCCGCTCGATCGGGTCGTCGATGACGACGGCCGCGGCCACGTCGGCCTGATCCTTCAGCACGACGTAGAGCCGCTCGCCGTGCCAGCCCGGTTGGCCGATGAGAAAGTAGACGACGGCCACGCCGGCGACGGCGGCCAGAGCAACGAGCGCCGCCGCTCGCCGCCCCGGCGCGCGCGGCAGCAGCGCCGCCAGACTGAGCAGCCCGCCCAGCAGCGCACCCAGAACCTGTCTCTTATACACATCTCCGAGCCCACGAGACCGTACTAGATCTCGTATGCCGTCTTCTGCTTGAAAAAAAAAAAACACAACACACAACACAACAATATCACATATAAAACACGATATACACACTTACATA
>CALLZA010000408.1 GCA_937858165.1 uncultured Ardenticatenia bacterium | reverse complement strand
CAGCATGTGCATCGCTATGAACGGCGACCAGCTGGCCCCAGGGCAGTACGCCGTCAGCACCAGCAACCGCAACTTTGAGGGGCGACAGGGCAAGGGCGGGCGGACGTTCCTGGCCAGTCCACTGACGGCCGCGGCCACGGCCCTTACCGGTGCCATCACCGACGTGCGCGAACTTGTGTAGGGAGACCCACCCCTGCAAGAGGGAGAGAAACAATGGAACCTTTCACAACATTGACCGGGCGGCTGGTGGCCATTCCGGCCGACCACATCGACACCGACCAGATCATCCCCGCCCGCTTCCTGAAAACGATCAGCAAGACCGGGTTGGGACAAAACCTTTTCGCCGACTGGCGCTACGGCGAGGATGGTCGGCCGAACCCCAACTTTCCACTCAACCGGCCGGAGAACGCCGGCGCGCGTATCTTGCTGGCCGGCGATAACTTCGGCTGTGGCTCCAGCCGCGAGCACGCCCCGTGGGCGCTGACCGACTTCGGCTTCCGGGCCATCATCAGCACGTCGTTCGCCGACATCTTCCGCAACAACGCCCTGAAGAACGGCCTGCTGCCGCTCATCGTCGATGACGCCACGCACGAGCAACTCGTCAGCCTGGCCGCCGAAGACCCGGAGACGGAGATCACCATCGACCTGGACACGCAGGCGTTGATTCTGCCCGACGGCCGCCGCGTCACCTTTCCCATCGACGCCTTCAGCAAGGTCTGTATGCTTGAAGGGCTAGACCAACTCGGCTATCTAATGAAACACGGCCCGGCCATTGACGCCTTTGAGGCTCGCCACCCGGAGCGCGTGGACACCAAGGCCCAGGCGCTATCATGAGCCGCATCTTCCTCTACGACCCCACCCTGCGCGACGGCTGTCTCTTATACACATCTGACGCTGCCGACGAGCGATCTAGTGTAGATCTCGGTGGTCGCCGTATCCTTAAAAAAAAAAAGAGATAACACAGTAAACGAAGATGAACTATCAAGCAAAACACAGATCAAGCGGACAGAGAGA
>CALLZA010000407.1 GCA_937858165.1 uncultured Ardenticatenia bacterium | reverse complement strand
CCTGGTGCTGGCGCCCGGCGACACGGCGGGGGGGCGGCGCGCCGCGTGTTGGTGGGAGCCGGCGGCGCTCGGGGCCGAGGCGCCTCTGCGGGCACGGAGGGGGCCGGGGAGCCCCCGGGGGGCTAGGTTCGCGGGACCAGGTGCCAGGGAAGGGCGCTGTCCCGTGGCACGTGCCCCCGGGGGCCTGGCCCCTAATTCCCTCGCGGCAGCAATCGCCCGCTCCAGTGCGTTCGGCGTGTGAGCAAAATCGACGACAACCAGGAACGGCTGGCCGCGGTCGATGCGCTCCATGCGGCCGCTCAGCCCGCCGACCGCCTCCAGCCCGGCGGCGATGCGCTGGGCATCGATACCCAGCGCATCGGCCCCCGCAGCGGCCGCCAGCATGTTGTAGACGTTGAACTCGCCCACCAGGACCGAGGCCACCGGCAGCGGCGCGTGCCCGGCCAGGCGCAGCGTCAGGCGGGTCGTGTCCGGGCCATAGGTCACGTTGTCGGCCGTGGCGTCGAGAGTAATGTCGCCGGGCAGCAGGCCATACGTCCGCACGCCCAGGGGCTGCCCGTCCACCGGCTGCCCGGCCAGGAACGCGGCCAGTGGCGCGAAGGAGGCGTCGTCACGGTTGAGAACGGCCGCGCGGCGCGTTGACGTCTTGAGCGGGTTGGGTGGCGGGACGCGCAGCGGCTCGTCGAGCAGGCGCTCGAACAGGCGGCGCTTGGCGGCGAAGTAGGCGTCGTAGCTACCGTGGTAGTCGAGGTGCTCGTGAGTGATGTTGGTGACAATGGCGGCGTCGAAGGCGACGGCGGCAACGCGACTTTGGGCCAGGGCGTGGGAGGTGGCCTCAACGACGACGTGGGTCAGTCCAGCTTCGACCATCCGCCGCAGATAGCGCTGGACGACGGGCGCTTCGGGCGTGGTCACGTGCAGCGCCAGCGGCTCCTCCTCGTCGCCGATGACGGCGCGAATGGTGCTGAGCAGCCCGGCGCGGAGACCGGCGGCACGCAGGATGCTAAACAGGATGTTGGCCGTGCTGGTCTTGCCGTCGGTGCCGGTGATGCCGATGACGACCAACTCCTGGCTGGGGAAGCCCTCCCAGGCGGCCGACAGCCAGGCCAGCGCCTCGGCCGTGTCGGGCACGGTCAGGTAAGCCACACCGGGCGGCACGACGACGCCGACCTCGGCCGCCGGGCGTTGGGCCAGGATGAGGCTCGCGCCGCGCTCGAGCGCCTGCCCGATGTAGGGATGGCCATCGCTGCCGGTTCGCACGCGCGCGACGAAGGCCACGCCCGGCACGACTTCGCTCGTCTTTTCGGTAAAGCCGGATAGCGAGACGTCGGGGCCGGTGTAGGCGGGGGGCTGGGGGTGGTGGGTGCCGGCGACGGCGGCGCGCCAGGCGGAGAGGAGGTGGTATAAAGAGAAAGAAGCCACAGATTTTACAGATGACACAGATTTTTTATAGTGTGATAGCGTCGGCTTATGGAGAAGTCGTCCACAGATTACGCAGGTTTCACGGATTAGCGTCTAAGTATTCTGTGAAATCGGTGGATAGTTTTTCTGTTAGCCAAGCGCTGTCGCTTCGCGGGGCGCGGCAATGCCCAGCGCGTGATCTTCCGGGAACGGGCTGCCGCGCTCCAGCAGCAGGGCGTGCAGCCGCGGGTGGTCGGCATACACGCCGCGGTGGTCGGGCGGCAGCAGGGCGGCGATCTGGCACATGATCTCGTCCGTCTGCTCGGCCAGCCAGGCGTCGCGGTTGACCTTGGGCATGGGCGGCACGTGGTAGGGCGCGCCGACGCGGGCGGTGATGTCCAGCCGTTGCAGCCGCTTCAGGCGCTGCTTGACAACGCGGTCTTCGGTGCCGACGATACCGATGGGGATGATGGGCAGACCAGACTTGGCTGCCAGATAGGCCGCGCCGGGGTGGCCGGGCAGCAGCGACTCGGTCGGGCTGCGCGTGCCCTCCGGGGCCACGGCCAGCACCTCGCCGTTCTGCAAGCGCTTCAGCACCACGCGCAGCGCGGCAAAGTCGGCGTCGAAGCGGTTGATCCAGATGCCGTCCACCTTGCGGGCCACGTAGCGCCAGAAGGCGTACTTCTTGTACTTCTCTGCCAGGATGAGGACGATATCGTCACGCTCGGCCAGCAGGATGACCAGAAACGCTTCCAGACGGCCGACGTGGTTACCGGTGATGATGAACCCGCCCGTCTGATAGTCGATGCGGCCGACGATCTCGATTCGGGCAATGATGCTCAGGACAAACCGCGCGACGGCGCGCACGAGGCGCAGGAAGGTGTGCTTGCTCATGGGTGACGTATTGTAGAGCAAGGGAGAGAGGGGGCAAAGAAGAAGACCTCACGCAAAGATCGCCAAGGACGCAAAGATCGCTAAGGAAGAATTCTTCTTTGCGCTCTTTGCGTCCTTAGCGATCTTTGCGTGAGGTTCTTATGCTTCCGCAGGCTCAAGCCGCCACGTGCCGGCGGCGACGGCCAGGACGCGCGGGCGGGAAAACAGCAGTGGGAAGTACTCCCCCGCGCGCCACTCGGCCAGCCGGTCGCGGTAGTGGGGGCTGGCCGGGTGGCCCGACTGGCCGCCGGGCAGCGCCGCCAGACAGTCGTCCCACGCACCGACATCGATAATGAGCCGGCAACTGGCGATGATGGTCGCTGGGTCGGGCGGGAAGTGGGGCGAGAGGTCGCTCTGGTTGATGGCTGTCTCTTATACACATCTGACGCTGCCGACGAGCGATCTAGTGTAGATCTCGGTGGTCGCCGTATCATTAAAAAAAAAAAAACGGAATGTACCGGAGGAGATAGCAGAGGACACGAAAAGAGAGGGATGAACCACAGAATGTAAGGCGAG
>CALLZA010000406.1 GCA_937858165.1 uncultured Ardenticatenia bacterium | reverse complement strand
TCCTCTCGTCTATCACTTATCTCTCTTTTTCTTCTTGTACTCTTCACCTCTTCTTTTGTGTTTCATATTTAATTTATCACGTCCCTTTGTTACACTAGTTTTTTTTTTTTTTTAATGATACGGCGACCACCGAGATCTACACTAGATCGCTCGTCGGCAGCGTCAGATGTGTATAAGAGACAGGAGCATGGGGCCAGCGACTACATCACCCATCCCCACCAGCACGTGTTGTTGCGCGCCCGGCTACAAAACGTCTTGCAGCGCAAGCTGTTGCAAGAGCAAGCGGCGATGGCTCTGGGGCAGTTCAATGAGATAGAGAAGATCGCCGACGATTTGCGGCTGGTCATCCTGCCGCTGGGCGCGGCGCTGTCGGCCGAGGCCGACTACGACCGGCTCATCGCCCGCGTCGTCGAGGAGGCGCAGACCATCTGTCACGCCGATGCCGGGACGCTCTACCTGGTGGGCAACGACGGCCGGCTGCACTACACCTATGTGCGTGTTCGCTCGCTCGACTTTGTCTATACCGATCCACCCGGCGGACTGGACATGTTCGCGCCCATTCCCCTGAACGACCCCGACAGCGGCGCGCCGAACGATGATAGCCTGCCGGCCCACGTCGCCCTGACCGGGGAATCGGTCAACCTGACCGACCTCCACGGCGCGCGCTTCGACCTCGGCCGCCTCATCGCCTTCGAGGAGCGCTTTCCCCCCTACCGGGCACAGTCGTGTCTCATCGTTCCCCTGCGCAGCGGCCCCATCGTCGGCGCGCTGCTGTTGGTCAACAGTCGAAACCCGCTATCGGGCGAGATCGTCCCGTTCGATGGCTACCATCAACAGGTGGCTGAGGCGCTGGCATCCCTGACGGCCATCGTCCTTAACAACCGCCAACTGCGTGAGCGTGAGGCGGATCTGTTGCGCTATAAGCGCGAACTGGAGATTGGCCGAGAGATTCAGTTGAGCTTTCTGCCGGCAAAGCTGCCCAACCCGCCGGGTTGGGAACTGGTGTCCCACTTCCAGCCGGCACTGGAGGTGGCCGGCGACTTCTACGACGCCTTCACCTTGCCCCACGGTCACATCGTCCTGGTCATCGCCGACGTGGTCGGCAAGGGTGTCACCGCGGCGCTGTTCATGGCCATCATCCGCAGCCTCTTCCGGGCGCTGTTCCAGCAGAACTACTTCCACGCTGAACCCGGGCCGGCGGGGCCGGTGGTGGAGGGTATGACGCCCTTCTCCTTTGTCGATCGCGGCGCGTTGCTCAACGCTGTGCGCCTGACCAACGCCTACCTGATCGGCAACCACAGCGATACGTACGCCTTCGCCACACTGTGGGCGGCGGTGCTGGAGCCGGAGGGCGGGCGGCTGCTCTACGTCAACGCGGGCCACAACCCGCCGTTGGTCGTCGGCCGGCTGGCCGAAGGGCGTCGCGTCGTGCGCGAGCGTCTCCAGCCGACCGGGCCAGCCATCGGCTTGGTGGCCAACGCCGGCTACTGGCTGGCTGAGACGCGCCTGACACCCGACGATCTGCTGTTCGCCTATACGGATGGGGCGACCGAGGCGCGCAACGCGGCGGCCGAGGAGTTGGGTCTGGAGCGGCTGGAAGCGCTGCTGAGCGACGCGCCGTCGGCCGGGGCGGCCCTGGCGGCCGTCGAAGAGGCGCTGCGCGATCATACAGGGGAGGCTGAGGCGTTCGACGATGTGACTTTGCTGGCGGTGCGGCGGCTGCCGGAGTGAGCGTGGGGATGATGGTGTTGGCGCGACGTTACGTAGCTTTGCTGCTATTAGCCGTGTGGCTGGGTAGCTGCGGCGGTCAGATGGTGGAGGTAGTGCCGGCGGACGTCGCCCAGCCGGCAGCTTTCCCATCAAAGGATGCAAACTCGGCGGCAGTTGATTCAGTACTGTCGGCATCCGAAGATGCGGATTCCGCAGTTGTGACCGCGGTTGCGACCGTAGCCACGCCGTCGGCATCTTGGAATGCGGAATCCACGCCTTCCGCCCCGCCACCCGCCACTCGCCCCTGGCCCACCGCCACCCCTGTTTCTCCAACGCCGGTCCCCACCCCCGATCCTTACGCTCCCCTGACCATCGACGCCCTGGCCGCACGCGCCTACGGCGGCGGGCTGATCGAGATCGTCGACACGCTGGAGACGACCGCGACGTTTGCCCGCTACCTGAT
The DNA here is from genome assembly GCA_937858165.1 of uncultured Ardenticatenia bacterium. Classification (GTDB taxonomy): domain Bacteria; phylum Chloroflexota; class Anaerolineae; order Promineifilales; family Promineifilaceae; genus Promineifilum. Next base: position 1,376 of record CALLZA010000406.1, on the reverse strand, counting down.
CAAGTACCCCAGTGACGGGCTGACCGTTTACGGTTACATGAACGTGCCCCACGAGGGCGACAACTTCCCGGTGGCCCTGGTGCTCCACGGCTACATCGACCCGGACGAGTACGAGACGGTGGCCTATACCAAGCGCTATGCCGACGCGCTGGCCGAGGCGGGCTACTTCGTCATCCACCCCAACTTCCGCAACTACCCGCCGTCGGACAGCGGCCCCGACCCGTTCCGCATCGGCTACGCCCTCGACGTGCTGAACCTCATCGCCATCATCCGCGAGCAGAGCCAGGACCCGCTGGGCACCCTGCGCCGCGCCGACGCCGACGCGATTTACCTGTGGGGCCACAGCATGGGCGGCGGCGTGGCGTTGCGCGTGCTGACGGTTAACCCCGCGCCCTACCTGCGGGCGGCCGTCCTCTATGGCTCCATGAGCGGCGACGAGGCGCAGAACTACGGCCGCATCCGGCAGTGGGCGGGCAGCGAGCGGGCGCGTTTCGAGCTGGGGGCGTCGCCGGAGATGCTGGCAGCCATCTCGCCCAGCGCGCATCTGAATCGCATCGAAGCGGCCGTAGCCGTCCACCACAGCGAGGCGGATGACGTCGTGCCCGTGGCCTGGTCGCGGCAGCTGTGCGAGACGCTGGCCGCCCTGAGCGCGGCGGGCGACATCCCCCACGCGCCGGAGTGCCACTTCTATGAGGCCCAGCCGCACACGTTCCGGGGGGATGGGGATGCGTTGTTTGTGGAGCGGACGATTGAGTTCTTTGAGCGACATTAAATAGGTTCCAGGGACCAGGTTCCTGGAACCTTCTGCTACTCCAACGCCGCCACAACCACAGCCATATCATCAAACTGCGGCGCGCTGCCCTGATAGGCGGCCAGGTCGTCGAACAGGGCGCGGCAGAAGGCGACCGGTGACTGCGGCGCGTGGCGCAGAACCATCGCCCGCAACCGCTCGGTTAGCAACATCTGGCCGTCGGGGTTGACCACGTCGCTCAGGCCGTCGGTGTAGAGCACCAGCCGGTCGCCGGGGCGCAGGGTCAGTTCCTCTTCGCTGACGTTGAACAGGGTGTTGTCGAACAGCCCCAGGGCCATCCCCCGCCCGCCCAGGGTCGTCACCGTGCCGTCGCGGACGAGGAACGGCCGGTCGTGCCCGGCGCGGGCGTAGGTTAGCCGCTCGGTATCACAGTCGACCACGCCGTAGGACCTGTCTCTTATACACATCTCCGAGCCCACGAGACCGCACTAGATCTCGTCTGCCGTCTCCTGCTTGAAAAAAAAAACTTACTGGGCATAATCTGACGCTGAGGCGCGAAAGCTGGGGGAGCAAACAGGACTAGAAACACGTGAAGCCCGGGATAGTAAAGTACATTGTACCATGA
>CALLZA010000405.1 GCA_937858165.1 uncultured Ardenticatenia bacterium | reverse complement strand
TAGTTTTTTTTTTCAAGCAGAAGACGGCATACGATATCTAGTACGGTCTCGTGGGCTCGGAGATGTGGATAAGAGACAGCCGCAGCGCGGTGCAGATTGACGACAGCATCCTCCACCAACCCTACGACATCGAGAAGCAGAAGGAGTACGCGCGCTACGCCGCCACGGCCATCGGCTACGACTTCGAGCGCGGCCACCTGGGAACCGTCGTCCACCCCTTCGCCACCAGCTTCAGCCGCAACGACGCCCGCATCACCACCCGCTGGTATCCCGACTTCATCAACCCGTCGCTCTTCGGCACGTTGCATGAGTGCGGCCACGCCATGTATGAGCAGGGCACGGGGGCGGAGTTGGCGCGCACGCCGCTCGCCCGCGGCACGTCGTCGGGCATCCACGAGTCGCAGTCGCGCATGATGGAGAACCTTGTCGGCCGCAGCCGCGGCTTCTGGCAGGCCCACTTCCCGGCCCTCCAGGCCCTCTTCCCCGAAGCGCTGGGCGACAGCACCGCAGACGACTTCTACCGCGCCATCAACAAGACCCAGCCATCGTTCATCCGCGTCGAGGCCGACGAACTGACCTACAACTTCCACATCATTTTGCGCTTTGAACTGGAGCAGGCGATGCTCAACGGCGACCTGGCTGTGGCCGACCTGCCGGCGGCCTGGAACGACAAGATGCAGGCCATGCTGGGCGTCACCCCGCCCAACGACAGTCAGGGCTGCCTGCAGGACGTGCATTGGACGCGGCCGGGCTTCGGCTACTTCCCGACCTACGCTCTGGGCAACCTCTACGCGGCGCAGTTCATGGAGACGGCCGTGGCCCAGAACCCGGCCATCGACGACGAGCTGGCCCAGGGGCAAACGACGGCCCTGCTGGCCTGGCTGCGCCAGAACATCCATCGCCATGGCCGCAAGTTCACCCCCGGCGAACTGGTGCAGCGCGTCACCGGCCAGCCCCTCAGCCACGCCGCCTTCATGCGCTACGCCACGGCCAAGTTCGGCGAACTCTACGATCTGTAGAGAACGGCTCACGCAAAGGCGCAAAGAAGCAAAGACGCCAAGCTCGGAATATTTCCGGGCTTGGCGTCTTTGCTTCTTTGCGCCTTTGCGTGAGTCCTACAGTCTAGAACGTGAAGCCGCCGCGCAGGCGGATGATGCCAAAGAAGACCAGCAGCAGCGACAGCGCTACCAGCAATAGCTGATTGCGGTACTTGGTCGGCGAGTCAGTCGAGCGCCGCCACATGGCCGTCATGTGCGCAGCGACGACCGCCAACAGCATCGTACCCACGTGCTCCCAGCGCATGGCCGGCGTTACGGTAGCGGTCTGGAAGATGAACACAATCAGACCCAATAAGATATTGATGTCCAGTAGAATGGTATAAGCAGTTAACAACGTGCGGTCGAGTGGGGCATAGTTGCGCTTGCCAAGCCACCCAATCGCAAACTTGATGATGATGACGACGGCCAGAATGACCACCAACCAGCGGACTTCGCCGTGGATGGTCATAAGTGTGCCCATTCCCATTGATGTGTACTCCTTTGCTGGTGAGCGAGCGCCGCGGCGGGCAGCCGCGGCCCCTACTCTTCTTCTTTGTCCGTCTCCGACTCTCGCCGCGCGGTCTTGTCGGCCGGGAACTCTACCCGGGCGCGCAACACCGCCAGCCGGTCGATGTCGAGCACGGTGAAACGAACCTCGCGCAGGGTGGCCACGTCGCCATTCAGCGGCGGCCGCCCCAGCAGCGAGACGATCAACCCGCCGACCGTCTCCCCGTCGGGCAGGGCGTGGGCTTCGCCCAGAAAGACCTCTTCGGCCAGGTCGTCAAGCGGATACTCGCCGGCCACTTCCAGTACGCCGGGGCTAAGCTCCTCGCGCGCCTCGCGCTCATGGTCGAACTCGTCGCGCACTTCGCCGACGACCTCTTCCACCAGGTCTTCCAGCGTCACCACGCCGGCCAGCCCGCCGAACTCGTCGCGCACGACGGCCATGTGCAGCTTCTGCTTCTTGAACGCCGCCAGCAGCCGGTCAACGCGGAAGTCCTCCGGCACCGACGGCGCGGTGCGCAAAATGAGCCGCAGGTCGAACGGCCCGTTGGGCCGCAGCGTCAGGCGCAGCAAGTCCTTCAGATGCAGGATGCCCACAACGTGGTCGAGGTCGCCCTCGTAGATCGGAAAGCGGCTGTGATGGCTCTGGGTCACAATGCGGATCAGCTCATCCTGCGGCCAGCGCACATCGAGCGCCTGCATGCGCCGGCGCGGGGTCATGACCTGGCCCACCGTGCGCTCACTGAAGTCGAAGATGTTGCGGATAAACTCTTCTTCATCGTCCTGGATAAGCCCGCCCTCGACGCTCTCGGCGACGATCATCTCCAACTCTTCGGCCGCCACCAGCCGCTCTTCGGCGTGGGCCGGCGGAATCCGCAGCAACCGCAGCAGCAGATTGCCGATGCCGTTGAGCACGCGCACCGGATAGTTTAGGACACCTCCAGTCAGGCGCATGAGCGGGTCGAGCCGCAGGGCCATCGCCGATGCGTCGGACAAAGCCAGCGCCTTGGGAATCATCTCGCCGATGACCACGTGGAGATAGGTCAGCAGCGACAGGGCGACGATGTAGCTAATGGTTCCGGCCGTGGCCGGGGTGAAGCCACCCAGCGTCTCCAGGTACGGTTCGACGAAGTGGCCGATGGCCGGCTCGCCGTACATCGCCAGCCCCAGCGAGGCCAGGGTAATACCCAGTTGGGCGGTGGCGATGTAGTGGTCGAGTCGCGGCCGAATCTCCAGCACCTTCAGCACATTGCCGGCGATGGGGTTCCCCTCATCGGCCATCTGCTCCATTTGCGTATCGCGCACGCCGATGATGGCGAACTCGGCAGCGACGAAGATGCCGTTGATGATGACCAGCACCAGAATGACGACCGTCGGGACGATCAATTGGGTTGGCGACGGCAGCGTCTCGGCCGCGGCCAGGGCGGCCAGAAAGAGGCTGACGCCCGGCAGGCCCACCATGAGGAACAGGAACTTAGTCATGTTCGGCCATGTCCCATTCCGTGAAGGGCGAATCGGCCTCGCGCGGCGGCAGCGCCAGCGAAACTTCGCCCACGCCCAGGTCTTCCATCGTCTCGACGCGGATGACCACGTCCTCGAAGCGCGCTTCGTCGCCCACCACGGGCGGGCGTCCCAGGCGGCTGAAGACGAGACCGCTCAGCGTGTCGGCCGCTTCCTCCGGCAACTCAAGCTCCAGATACTCATTGACGTCGCCCACCAGCAGATCGGCCCGCAAGTAGATGCGCCCCTCCTTGTCGCGGGCAATGATCGCCGCCTCGTCGTCAAACTCATCCTGCAACTCGCCGAAGATCTCCTCGATCAGGTCTTCCAGCGTCAGCAGCCCGGCCGTGCCGCCGAACTCGTCGAAGACGAGCGCCAGATAGCTGCCGCGCTCCTCCAGCCGATCCCAAACGTCGGAGGCCGACAGCGTCTCCGGCACGTAAACGACCTCGCGCACGATGCCGGACACGTCACTGATGCCCTGATGATAGAGGCGAAAGACGTCCTTCACGTGGATGAAGCCGACGATGTCGTCGATGGACTGCCGGTAGAGGGGAATGCGCGAATAGCCCGCCTCCACAGCCAACTGCATCAGTTCCAGAGCAGTGGTCTGAATGGGCGCGGCGGTAATGCGCGTGCGGTGGACCATGACCTGCCGCGCCGTCAGTTCGCGCAGGCGCAGGGCATTGCGCAACAGGCGACGCTCATTGTCGTCGAGTAGTCCACCTTCGTGGCTCTCCGTCACCAGCAACTCGATCTCTTCGGCCGAGTGTGCCCGCCCGGCGGCGGCGTGGGTGTCACGGCCAACCAGGCGCAGCAGCAAATTGGCACTGCCGTTGAACAGCCAGATGGGCAGGGCGAACAGCAGCAGCGAGATGCGCATCGGCCAGACGACGGCCCGCGCCAGCCGCTCCGGGTTCTGAAGCGCCAGCGACTTGGGCAGCAGCTCGCCCAGGATGACTTGCAGCGCGGTGATGAAGATGAGCACGCCGATGACCGAGACCGATGTCCCCAAACGTAAAGCCGTGGCCGGCGAAACAACCGCCCCTAACAAATTACTCAACGGCTCAACCAGCCGCGTGGCAATGGCCCCCTGGGCGTACGCGCCCAACACCAGCGAGGAGATGGTGATACCCACCTGGCAGGCGGCCACGTAGCGATCGAGCTTGCGGCTATCCTCCAGATAGGGCAGCAACATCCGCGCCAGCGAATCCCCCTGTGCGGCCATCTGGCCGATGCGTGTGCGACGCGCGGCGACGGTGGCGAACTCGGCCCCGACGTACAGCGCCGTCAGCAGGATCATCAGGCTAATGGTGACGAAGGCGGCCAGAAAGATCGTCATGGCTCAATGACCCAGCGGGAAGCAGAGGCCCAAGCAGGCGCGGCGGCCAATATCATGTTGCCGGCAAGAGGATAGAGGCAAAGGCAGAGACTCGGCGGCTCCGAAACGGGGGCGGACAAAGCTAATGTTCTCCCCGGCGACCGCGCAGCCGCGCGGCCAGGTTCATGTTTCCGCTACTAGATATCACGTCAATGTTTATTTGGTGTTGAGGGTACGTCCGCAAAGGGAGACCCGCCGATTTGTTGACAGAATGATTATAGTGACGGCCGGTCGTATGTCAATCCCCTGTTGCCTCATATCGCGCCTGGCCAAAGTAATCGGCCGTCAGCCGCCACTCGCGCGTCTCCGTCCGGAGAGCCATAAAGCGCGGCACCACTCCGGACGACGAGCGGTAGCGTTCGGGCACGTACCACTTCAGCGGCCGAATCTCGGCCAGGTGATGGATAAAGCCGGGCCGCTCGTCGTTGTTCCAGAGCAGCAGCAGCGGCCCGCTGTCGTCGCGCGTGACGTGCGCGCCGACACCCTGCGTCACCTCCAGTAAGGCCCGCACCTGCCCCGGCGTCAGGTCGACGCCAAAGTCGGCCAGCCGCTCCGGCCGGCCGGGCAGCTCGTTCAGCCGCAGGGCCAAGAACCCCTTGACCGCGGCATCGAGCCGGAAGGCGCGCAGCAGGCGCAACCCCGTCTCGGCCGTCCGGTCGCGGCGCGACAACAGGGGGCCGACCGCGCTCAGCGCCAACTGCACCCCAGCGCCGTCCGGGGCCAGCGGCGCCAGATGAACCGTCTCGCTACCGGCATCGTAGCTGAAGGCTACGGGACGCGTCTGCCCGTCGGCCAGCAACGTCACCTCGTCCGGCGCGGCCAGGCCGTGAAGGTGCAGATGAATGTGACGCCCGTCCGGCAGCAGCGCCCGGTCGCCGGCGGCCGCGGCCAGCGACAGCCGCACGCTCTTATCACTCCACCGCTGCTCGAAGCGCGACAGGACGAACGCGCCGTCGCGATAGGCGGTCGTCTCGCCGTCGTCCTCATAGAGCGTGAAGCGGCCGTCGGCCCCGGCGAAGACGTGGACGTGCAGTTCGGTCGGGCTGTCTCTTATACACATCTGACGCTGCCGACGAGCGATCTAGTGTAGATCTCGGTGGTCGCCGTATCATTAAAAAAAAAAAATGAGAAAAACAAAGAAAAAAAAAAAAAGATAAAAAAAAGAAAAAAAAAAAAGAAAAAAAAAGACAGAAAACACGCATGGCGAAACACTACGATAAACAATGTATGAGCTATGAAAATAGGCATCTGCAAACAGATCGGACATAGATGAACGAGGGGGGAAAGAGGAATGAGTCGGCAGAGAGA
>CALLZA010000404.1 GCA_937858165.1 uncultured Ardenticatenia bacterium | reverse complement strand
TTTTTTTTTTTCAAGCAGAAGACGGCATACGAGATCTAGTACGGTCTCGTGGGCTCGGAGATGTGTATAAGAGACAGCCACTAACCGCTGACCACTAACCGCTGACCACTAACCGCTGACCGCTGACCACTGACTACTGACCATGACGATCAAAATCTACACGGTGGCCGAGATGGTTGCCGCGGAGAAGGCGGCCGACGCGGCCGGGCACGCTTACGCGCAGATGATGGAGAGCGCCGGGCGCCTGGTGGCCGAGGCGGTGCAGCAGCGCCACGACGTGGCCGAGCGGCAGGTGCTGGTGCTGGTGGGGCCGGGCAACAACGGCGGCGACGGGCTGGTGGCCGGGCGCTATCTGGCCGAGGCGGGGGCTGTGGTGGCCTTCTACCTGTTGAAGCCGCGCGATATGGCCGACGACGAGAACCTGGCCCGCGTCGAGGAGATGGGGCTGGAGGTGTTGCTGGCCGACTATGACCAGCGCTACCGCGTGTTGCGCCACCGTTTGCGGGTGACCGACATCCTCATCGACGCCCTGCTGGGCACGAGCGTGACGCGGCCGATCGAGGGGCAGTTGGCGGCGCTGCTGGAGCAGGTGGGCGCGGCCGTGGCCGAGAAGCGCCGCGCCGCCGCGCCGGGGCGACCGCCGCTGCTCAGCGTGGCCACGCCACCGACCGCACCCGACGACACGCCCGCCTGGGACGACGAGCGCCCGCGGCGGCCGATCGTCGTCGCCGTCGATTGCCCCAGCGGGCTGAACTGCGACAGTGGCGCGCTCGATCCGCTGGCCGTGGCCGCCGACCTGACGGTGACCTTTGCCGGGCCGAAGCGCGGCCACTTCCGCTTCCCCGGCGCGGCGGCGTGCGGCGAGCTGGTGGTGGCCGACATCGACATCGATCCGCAGCTGCCGGCGATCAGGGGGGTGGCCCTGGAACTGGCGACGGCCGAGCTGGCGCGCGCCCTTTTGCCGAGCCGCCCGCCTGACGGCCACAAGGGCACCTTCGGCACGGCCCTCATCGCCGCCGGCTCCATCCGCTACTGGGGCGCGCCGGCGCTGGCCGCCCGCGGCGCGTTCCGGGGCGGGGCGGGGCTGGTGACGCTGGCCGTGCCGCAGCGCTTGCGCCCTGCGCTGGCCGGGCAGTTCCCGGAGGCGACCTATCCGGCCATCACCGACACCGATACGCTGGGGGTGGCCACGGCCAATCTGCTGCTCGGCTCGCTGGCGAGCTATGGCGCACTGCTCGTCGGGCCGGGGCTGGGCGAGGCGGCGTCGTTTATGACCGCCCTGCTCGACGGCTTGCGCAGCCCGGCCGACGGCGGTCTCTTGTCGGACGATGTAACGGCCCCACCGCTGATCGTCGACGCCGACGGGCTAAACCTGCTGGCGCAGATGCCCAATTGGCCCACGCGGCTGCCGCCCAACACCATCCTGACGCCCCATCCGGGGGAGATGGCGCGGCTGGTGGGGCGGCCGCTGTCGGCCGTGCGCGACGAGGAGCGGGTGGCGCTGGCGCGCGAGAGTGCGGCGGCCTGGGGCCACGTCGTGCTGCTGAAGGGGGCCTACACCGTCATCGCCGCGCCGGGGGGCCAGGCGACGCTGCTGCCCTTCGCCAACCCGCTGCTGGCCGTGGCCGGCAGCGGCGACGTGCTGGGCGGCATCATCGTCAGCCTGCTGGCCCAGGGGGTGAAGCCGTATGAGGCGGCGGTGCTGGGCGGCTATCTCCACGGCGCGGCCGGGCAACTGGCGGCCGACTACTGGGGCAACGCCGGGTTGCTGGCCAGCGAGTTGGCGGATTGGGTGTCGCATGTGCGGCGGGGGCTGGCCGGCCCGCCCCGGTCGGCGTAACCGTGTTATGAACGTCGGGAGCATCATCCACAGCCAACCGCGGACATCCGTCGTCCAGAACATTTTTCGCCTGCTGCTGGGGGCGTCGTTGCTATACGCCGGCATCAGCCACCTGACCTTCGCCCGGACGGAGTTCCTGGCGCAGGTGCCGACATGGCTGCCGCTGGACGGCGATCTCGTCGTCGTTCTGTCGGGGATTGTGGAGATCGTGTTGGGCGTGGCCCTGGTTGCCCTGGGGCGCTATCGCGCTCTGGTAGGGTGGGTGACAGCGATCTTCTTCATCCTGATTTTCCCCGGCAACATCTCGCAGTACGTCAACGGCATCGATGGCTTTGGTCTGGACACCGATACCGCCCGCCTCGTGCGCCTGTTTTTCCAACCGCTCCTTGTCGTGTGGGCGCTGTGGAGCACCGGCGCGTGGCAGGCGTGGCGCAATCGCCACGAGAAGTAGAGCGGTGTGGAGGCGTCTTGCTAACTCATGCCCAGACGTGACCGGTAGGCGGCCTCAAGGCTTGCCCCTGCCGGAGAGCGCCTGGCCGCCTACCTGTCAGGTCTAGTCGAGGGAGAATCGCGCAGTGGGCATTGCCAAAGCGCGACAGTCGTGCTATAGTTTCCATTCGGCCCGCCCTGCGGGTCTTAACTACGCAACACAATGTCCCGGCCGGCGGCCGGGTGGGCAGAAGACGGTCCGACCGATCGGGCCGTTGTTTTTTCCGCTCATTGGAGAATAGAGAGATGTCGGACCTACTACTGAAAGCATTTGACAACGAGAAGGCGGCCAACCTGCCTACGGTGCAGATCGGTGACAATGTAACCGTCTACGTGCGCATCAACGTTGGCGACAAGAACGAGCGTGTGCAGATGGTGCGCGGCACGATCATCCGCGTGCGCAACGCCGGCAACAACGCCAACTTCACCGTGCGCCGCATCGCGTCCAACGGCATCGGCGTCGAGCGCACCTTCCTGGCCAACTCGCCGCGCATCGAGAAGATCGATGTCCACAGCCATAGCCACGTCCGCCGCGCGCGCCTTTACTATCTGCGCCAACGCACCGGCAAGGCGACGCGCCTGCGCACCAAGCGCTGTCTCTTATACACATCTGACGCTGCCGACGAGCGATCTAGTGTAGATCTCGGTGGTCGCCGTATCATTCAACAAAAAACAAACAAAAAGAAGAACAAAAAGGTACAGCTAGAGAATCACCAAAGA
>CALLZA010000403.1 GCA_937858165.1 uncultured Ardenticatenia bacterium | reverse complement strand
TTATAAGAGACAGGCTGAAGGCCACGGCGCAGCACGTCGACATCCCGCTCAACGTGCCCGTGCGCCAGCTCAGCCAGCAGCAGATGCGCATCCTGCTCTACGGCAGCGGCAACGAGTCGATCGACGTGCGCTATCGCAACCGCGAGGGGGCCACGCGCCACTACGGCACGAAGTACGAGGGCGTCATCCCCAACCTGTGGCGGCGCTTCCGCGAGTCCACGTCCGACTACGTGCGCGAGAAGCTGGAAGAGTACATGGTCGACCGGCCGTGCCGCGTCTGCGAGGGCACGCGCCTCCAGCCGGTGGCTCGCGCCGTGGACGTGGCCGGCGTGACCATCGTCACCGTGACCAAGCAGACGGTCGTCAAGAGCCTCGACTGGGCGCTGTGTTTGGAAGACCACGACCGCACGCCGCTGACCTCGCGGCAGCAGCTCATCGCCAAGCCCATCCTGAAGGAGATCCGCGAGCGGCTCAACTTCATGATCAACGTCGGCCTCGACTATCTGACGCTAGACCGCACAGCCGGCACGCTGAGCGGTGGCGAGGCGCAGCGCATCCGGTTGGCGACGCAGATCGGTAGCCAGCTCATGGGCGTCCTCTACGTGCTGGATGAGCCCAGCATCGGCCTGCACCAGCGCGACAACGCCCGGCTCATCCACACCCTGCAAGGGATGCGCGATTTGGGCAACACCGTTCTGGTGGTGGAGCACGATGAGGACACGATGCGCGCCGCCGACTGGCTGCTTGACCTGGGGCCGGGGGCGGGCAAGCACGGCGGCGAGCTGGTGTCGCAGGGTACGCCCGAGCAGGTGGCGGCCGACCCGGCCAGCCTGACCGGGGCCTATCTGAGCGGGCGCAAGCGTATCCCCGTGCCCAAGAAGCGCCGCCCGGGCAACGGCGAGTGGCTGGAGGTGCTGGGCGCGGCCGAGAACAACCTGAAGGACGTGGACATCCGCATCCCGCTGGGCAAGTTCGTCTGCATCACCGGTGTCAGCGGCAGCGGCAAGAGCTCGTTCCTGGTGGAGATCCTCAGCAAGCGGCTGAGCCAGCACTTTTACGGGGCCAAGGTGCTGCCCGGCCGCCACCGCGAGGTGCGCGGGCTGGAGCATCTGGACAAGGTGATCGAGATCGATCAAAGCCCCATCGGCCGCACGCCGCGCAGCAACCCGGCGACCTACACCAACCTGTTCAACCAGATTCGCGATATGTTCAGCAACCTGCCCGATAGCAAGCTGCGCGGCTATGGGCCGGGGCGGTTCAGCTTCAACGTCAAGGGCGGCCGTTGCGAGGCGTGCCAGGGGCAGGGGCAGAACCGGATCGAGATGCAGTTCCTGCCCGACATCTACGTGCCCTGCGACATCTGCAAAGGGGCGCGCTACAACCGTGAGACGCTTCAAGTGCGCTATAAAGAGCTGAACATCGCCGAGGTGCTTGACCTGACAGTCGATGACGCGCTGGAGTTCTTCGCCAACATCCCGCCCATTCGCCGCAAGCTGGCGACGATGGCCGACGTCGGGCTGGGCTACATCCACCTGGGGCAGCCGGCGCCGACAATGAGCGGCGGCGAGGCGCAGCGGGTGAAGCTGAGCCGCGAACTGTCGAAAATCGCCACCGGCCGCACGCTCTACATTCTCGATGAGCCGTCGGTCGGCCTGCACGCCCACGACGTCAGCAAGCTCATCCACGCCCTGAACAAGCTGGTGGACAAGGGCAACACCGTGGTCATCATCGAGCATAACCTTGACATCATCAAAGTCGCCGACCATATCATCGACATGGGGCCGGAAGGCGGCGACCGGGGCGGGGAGATCATCGCCCAGGGGACGCCGGAAGAGGTCGTGGGTGTACCCATTTCGTACACCGGGCAGTTCCTCGCGCCGATGCTGAACGGCCACCATGGTTAGTTCCTAGACCTGACAGGTTGTCGACGATGGCCGCCGCTGTCAACAACCTGTCAGGTCTATTTATTTGTCATATTGTCCGATTGTCATACAATATGACCAATGCGGACAAGATTCCCATTGTCCCTATCACGCACGAGGAAACACCCATGATCGACCTGACCATCCACGAGCAGCCTCTGGAGCGCGCCGTGCAGCGCGCCCGCGAACGCAACATTATCATCCCGACCTTTGAGCAGCAGCGCAACCCGGCCCTCATCCCCGACGCCGTCAAGCGTAACCTGGCCGACGTCGGCCTGTGGGACCTGAACCCAGTTAACCTGTTCCGCATCAACTGGCACAACGAGCCGACGGCTCGCGGTGGCGGCTACGGCGGCGTCAACTACATCGAATTCCCCAAGGCGATCACCGGCGTCGACGCGCGAGTGGTGGTGATCATCGGCAAGTGGTTCCCCACCGGAGCGCACAAGGTCGGCGCGGCCTTCGGCTGCCTGGTGCCTCGTCTCGTCACCGGCCAGTTTGACCCGACAACGCAGAAGGCCGTCTGGCCCAGCACCGGCAACTACTGCCGCGGCGGGGCGTATGACTCCAACCTGCTGGCCTGTGAGTCGATTGCCATCCTGCCGGAAGGCATGAGCCGCGAGCGGTTTGAGTGGTTGCAGAGCGTAGCCGGCGAGATCATCAAGACGCCCGGCTCAGAGAGCAACGTCAAAGAGATCTTCGACAAGTGCTGGGAGCTGCGCGCCTCGGGCGAAGACCTGTCGATCTTCAACCAGTTTGAGGAGTTCGGCAACTATCTGTGGCACTACAGCGTCACCGGCCCAGCGATGCATGAGGTGCTGAAGAGCATCATGGGGCCGCAGGACCACTATCGGGGCATGGCCTCCGCCACCGGTTCGGCCGGGACGATCGCCAGCGGCGACTACATGAAGGAGCAGTTCCCGGGCAGCGTCATCTGTGCCAGCGAGGCGCTGCAATGCCCGACGCTGCTCAATAATGGCTTCGGCGCCCACCGCATCGAGGGCATCGGCGATAAGCACGTGCCGTGGATCCACAACGTGAAGAACACCGACATGGTTGTGGCTATTGACGACGCCGCGCCGGTGGCCATCATGCGCCTGTTCAACGAGGACGCCGGGCGCGAGTATCTGGCGGCGCAGGGCGTGTCGGCCGACCTGATCGACCTGCTGCCCGACCTGGGCATCAGCGGCATCAGCAACATGCTGTCGGCGATCAAGATGGCCAAGTACTACGAGATGGGGCCGAACGACGTGGTCATGACCATCGCCACCGACTCGATGGAGATGTACAACAGCCGCGTTGACGAGTACCGCGAGCTGGAAGGGGCGTTCACGCCGCTGGACGCCGCCGGCGTCTACCACCGCTACCTGATGGGCGAGAGCACCGACAACCTGCTGGAGTTGACCTACCAGGAGCGCAAGCGCGTCCACAACCTGAAGTACTACACCTGGGTCGAGCAGCAGGGCAAGACGTATGAAGAGCTGATGGCCCAGTGGTATGACCCGACGTACTGGACGAGCATCCACGGCTTGGACAAGCAGATTGACAAGCTGATTGAGGCGTTTAATGCGCGGGTGGGGTTGTTGAACTAGGCGCTCGCGGATTGAAATCCGCGGCTGACAAACGAAACCCGCTGAAGCGGGTTGAAGAGAAGAAAGGCCCTGCGCAAGCGGGGCCTTTTCAATTACGTGATGAGGCTGCATTGGGAACCCAATCTGGTCTGTGGAGGGCTGGGGATTGAATTCATATCCGGGCTGAGCGTGAGGTTGCTTTCGTCGTGCCTAAATTATGATAGACTAATATGACCAGTATCTATCGTGTAGTCCCGCCTCAAACGTCTTTGGACTGAACAAGGGCACGGCGGCGTTGTCAAACGAGCGAGGGAGGAGATAATGCGTCGTGTTGCTCCAGTCTTCTTCTTAGTGTTATTGGCCGGCGTTTTGCAGGGGCTACGCCAGCCCGGCATGGCGGCGGAAGAGATCGATCCGTCGCCGCCCGACGCGGCTACGTCGCTCTATTGGGTCCAGTGGGACAGTGGCCAGATCAGACGAGGAAATGCCGACGGGAGCGGCAACCCGACAGTCTGCCTGAGTAGCGTAGCCGAAATCAGCGGTATCGCGCTCGACTCCGCCGCCGGCAAGATGTACTGGGCCGAACGCGATCAGGGCCGGTTGCGCAGCGCCAACCTCGACTGCTCCGGCGTCACCACGCTCAGCTCTGCGCTGTCGAACGCGGATCGTGTCGCCCTCGATGTACCTGCCGGCAAGGTCTACTGGGCGGAGAACAACGGCACCAATCGCATTCGCCGCGCCAATCTGAACGGCTCGGGTATTGAGACAGTCGTTAGCGGCCTGGGTAGACCGGTCGGCATCGCCGTTGACACGGTCAATGACTTCCTCTACTGGACGGAACTGGACTCGCGCGGCGTTTGGCGGGCGACCCTGACCGGGACCAACAAGACGATGATCGTGCCGCCGGTAGATGCACAGAGCGGGCCGCTGGATATCGCCGTAGACCCCGCGCGCAATCGTATCTACTGGGTCGTCAGTGGCCTCGGCGCTATCTACACGGCGAATTTGACAGGCGGCGGCCCAGGTCTATGGCTCGATCTTCCCAATCCGCGCTATGTCAGCGTAGACGTAGACTCCGGCCGCGTCTACTGGGGCGATTGGGATGCGCAAGAGATTCGTCGCGCCGATAGTAATGGCAGCAACAACCAGCTGTTGTTCTCGTCGACCGACGGTGTCGTCCAGCCGCGGGCCATCGCGCTGAGCTACTCAGCGTCCTGTTACACGCTGACGCGTAATCATACCGGTCAGGGCAGCGACCCGGTTGCTTCGCCCAACAAGTCGGCCGGCTGCGGCACCGGCCAGTACATCAGCGGGGAGAACATCACCCTGACGGCCGCGCCGGCCGCCGGCTGGGGCGTGGCCGGCTGGGGCGGCACGAACAACGACGGCAGCACGGCCACGACGAACACGGTCATCATGCCCGCGGCCAACCACACGGTCAGCGTGGCTTACGTGCAGACCGCGCCTACCTGCTACACCCTGACGTTGACTCACACCGGCCAGGGTAACCTGGGCGTCTCGCCCAACAAGTCGGCCGGCTGTAGCACCGGACAGTACATCAGCGGGGAGAACATCACCCTGACGGCGACACCGGCTGCCGGCTGGCGCGTGGCCGGCTGGAGCGGCACGAACAACGACGGCAGCACGGCCACGACGAACACGGTCATTATGCCCGCGGCCAATCACACGGCCAGCGTCATTTACGAGCTGGCTCCGCCGACCTGCCGAACATTGACGCGCACTCACAGTGGCCAGGGCAGCAACCCCGTCGCCACGCCGGCCTTTTCGAACGGCTGCGGCACGGGACAGTACGTCGCCGGGGAGAACATCACCCTGACGGCGACGCCAACCGCCGGCTGGTACGTGGCCGGCTGGAGTGGCACGAACAACGACGCCAGCACCGCTACGACGAACACGGTCACCATGCCCGCGGCCAACCACACGGCGCACGTAAACTACGTGCAGCAAGCGGGCGACGGAAGCCGGGCCACCTTGCCCTTTATCATCTATGGCCAGCCTGGCTTCCTCGGCCCCATGGAGAGCGAGCCTAATAACTCGATCAGCCAGGCCAATGGGCCGATCCTGCTCAACCGCGTCTACCAGGGCTTCCCCAACGACCTGTCCGACTACTACTACTTCGACCTGGTGACAACGCGGCAACTCAACATCATCCTGACCAACATCACCGGCACCGACCCGCAGCTCCATCTGTACCGCGAATCAGTCAGCGACCGCGTCGGCTACGACCCGGACGTGCCCTATAGCATCGCCTACAACGCCCCGCCAGGTCGCTACTACGTGCGTGTTGTCGTCGTTGGCGGCAATAATACGAATACCGCCTACACGCTGCGTGTTGAGGCGGACTGATCTGAGCCGATAATCGAGCCGGAAATCACATGGTCGAACGATGAGGCCTATCCACAACCCTCTCCAACCTAACCGCATGGGGCGCACTTTCCGCTCTCTGGGCCTGGCTTGCCTGTTGGCGCTGACACTGCTCAGCCTGGGTGAGAGGCAAACGACAACAGTGCTGGCGGTCGCCAACGGTCGTATTGTGTTTGACAGTGACCGAACCGGCAATCGGGACATCTTCGCGATGGACAGCGATGGCAGTCACGTGGTCAACCTGACCAACTCGCCCACAGATGAGGAGCGCGCCGGCAATTCGCCCGACGGCCAGAAGATCGCCTTCGCCCGCACGGTGAATGACAACACCGATATCTACGTCATGAATGCCAACGGCAGTGGCGTCATGAGACTGACGACAGACCCGGCCGTTGACCACGCACCGCAGTGGTCGCCCAATGGCCAGAAGATCGCCTTTCGCAGTGACCGCGACGGCAACTCCAATATCTACGTCATGGACGCTGACGGCAGCGACCAGACGCGCATCACCATCAACCCGGCCGACGACAACGGCCCGGACTGGTCGCCCAACGGCCAGAAGATCGTCTTTTCCAGCGAGCGTACTGGTAATAGCGACGTTTTCGTGATGGACGCCGACGGAAGCAATCCGGTTCAACTGACGACCGATCCCGCCGATGACTTCGGCGCGTCCTGGTCGCCCGATGGCACGCGAATCGCCTTTCGCAGCGGCCGCAACGGGACGTCGGAAGTGTACGTCATGGGGGTGAACGGCCAGGGGCAGACCAACCTGACCAATCATCCGGCGTTCGACCGCGGTCCAGCCTGGTCGCCTGACGGTTCCAAGATCGTGTTCTACTCCAATCGGGATGGAAACTACGAAATTTACGTCATGGACGCCAACGGCTCCAATGTGGAACGGCTGACGAACTCCCCGGGCCGCGATTTTCAACCGGATTGGGGTGCGGGCGAGGGCGTTCCCCCACCGATGTGCTACCCGTTGACGCGCAGCCACAGCGGCCAGGGCAGCGACCCGGTCGCGTCGCCCAACAAGTCGACCGGTTGCGGTGCAGGACAGTACGTCGAGGGCGAACTCATTACCCTGACGGCTGCACCGGCTGTTGGCTGGAGTGTCGCCGGCTGGAGCGGCACGAACAACGACGGCAGCACCGCCCCAACCAATACCGTCACCATGCCCATGGCCAACCATGCCGTCGGTGTTGTCTACGACCCGACGCCGCCCACCTGTTACTCTCTGACGCGTAGTCATACTGGCCAAGGCGGCGATCCCGTTGCCACGCCTAACAAGTCGGCTGAGTGTGGCCCGGGGCAGTACGTCGAGGGCGAACTCATTACCCTGACGGCCGCGCCGGACGCCGGCTGGTACGTTGCCGGCTGGAGCGGCACGAACAACGACGCCGGTACAGCCGCCACCAACACGGTTGCGATGCCCGCGGCGAACCACACCGTCACTGTTGCCTACGACCAGAGTCCGCCCCCTTGCTTTACGCTGACGCGCAGCCACAGCGGCCAGGGCAGCGACCCGGTCGCATCGCCCAACAAGTCGACCGGCTGTGGCGCGGGGCAGTACCTTGCCGGGGAGCAGATCACCCTGACGGCGAGGCCGGCCGACGGCTGGGTTATCGCCGGCTGGAGCGGCACAAACGATGATGCCGCCACGACCATGACGAACACGGTTACTATGCCGACGACCGACCATGAGGTGAACGTAACATACGAGGCCGTGCCTTATCTGCTTTACGCGCCGGTGGCGTTCGCCGGCGCCGAGACGGTAGCCGGTCGCCGACCTTCAAGGTAGCCACCGCTACTATTCCATCAGGACCTCCGAGGAGTGGGTTGAAAACTGACAGGTTGCGGGCTGAACTGGTTTATGCCCGTTCCATTCCTGCTGCCAATCAGTTATGATTAGCCTGATACTCGGCTTATCCAACGCAATCCACATCGGAGGCTCACATCATGACTAACGACCTCAAATCCCAATTGACCAGCTCGGCCAAAGGCGTGCTGCCCTGGCGCAAGGGCGTCGCCTGGTGGGTAGTGCTTTTGCAGGGGCTGGCGCTGCTGGCGCTGGGCCTATACATGTTCTTCGCCCAGCCGACGACGGCCGTCATCCTTGGTTGGGTGGTGGCCCTATCGCTGCTGGCCAGCGGCGCGCTCAGCCTTTACCTCTCTCTCCAGGCCACGGAGCGCACGCCGGTGCGCCAGTGGACGCTCATCCACGGCGCGGTGGGTGTGGCCGCGGGGCTGTTGGCCATCGTCATCCAGTTTGTTTCGCCCGGCGCGGCCTTGACGGTGCTGGGGCTGGGCTGCCTGGCCTATGGCGGCGTCGGCCTCTATCTGTTGCTTGACAAGAACCTGACTCCGCTGCGGCGACTGTCGCTTATCGGTACCCTCTTCTATCTAGTGCTGGGTGCGCTTATTACCCTACACGTCCTCGGCGTGGGCACGCTGGCCACCGTTTTGCAGATCGTCAGCCTGATGCTCATCACCGCCGGCATCATCCTGTTCTTCTGGGGCATCATCCTACGCAACGAGCGCCCTCGGTAGAAGAAACAAACCACAGATTACGCCGGCTACCCAGATTTCCGTAAAGAAGAGTGGAAAGGGCGCCCCTTTCGTGCGTCTCTCTGGGCAATTTGTGGAATTGGTGTAATCTGCGGGTCTCATCCACTTTACGCAACGAAGGAATACATCATGGACACACTGCTCTGGGGTATCATTGTTTTGGTCAGCGGCATCTTCATCGCCGCCTATGGCAACCTGCTCTTCCGCTTTGCCCTGGCCTTCCTGGGCTTTGCCATCGGCTACTCGCTCGTCGCCTGGCTGGGCGGCGGGCTGGATACGGCGTTGCGCATCCTTATCGGCATCGTGGCTGGCGGCATCCTGGCGGCGGTACTCTACTTGCTGGTCAAGTTCACCCTCAACATCGCCGGGGCCGTCCTGGGGCTGGTGCTCATGCTGGCGTTGCTAGGGCTGTTCCGGCTGGGGGGCTTGGATCTGGGCGTGTTCGGTACGCTGCTGGTCGTGGCCGCCGCCGGTTTGGGCGGTGTCTTCGGCAGCCGCCTGGGCGGCATCGTTGTCGTTCTGGCCACCAGTCTGGCCGGGGCCTATTTGGTGGTGCTAGGGCTGGGAGCGTTGTTTGGCCTGGGCGTAGAGACGGATAACCCACTGGCCCTGCTCGGTGCGTCCTTCCCGCTGGTGCTGTTCCTGACCCTGGCCCTCATCAGTGGCCTGGCCCAGTATCAGGCGTTCTCCGTCCGGCGGCGCTTCCTGCGCTAGCCCCGCGTGCTAACTGCCCGAGGAAGCACCGTGCGCTGATAACATGGGTGGCCCGCTGATACTCAGCGGGCCATCTGCCTTATTCCAGGCTCATCATCTCCTTCCACCACGCCGCCATCTCTGTCTCAGCGGTATAGGCGACCGGCAGCTCGCGCAGCGTTCCCCGATCGAGCGGCCGGTCGTCTACACGTTCCAAAACCGGGATGGTCGTCCCCGCCGCGTGGTGGGCTTTCTGCTGTTCGACATAGGCGATGACGTAGGGCAGCCGCTTGCCGTCGAACGTCAAGGCCCCGAAGTCGTCGGCCCAGCGCAGCGGCGTCTCCGGCGTGCGGCGATTGAAGCGGGTCACCGCGCTGCGCCGCACCTGGTCGACGAACGCAGCCACGGCGATGCGCGGCGGGATGGTCGCCACCAGATGCACGTGGTCGGCCGTCCCCTCCAGGGCGAAGACGGCCGCGCCCAGCCCCACCGCCCGCCAGCGCAGATAGTCGAGGATGGCGGGTTCGGCTGTCGCTGTCAAAAACGGCTCGCTATTGGCAACCTGCCAGACAAGATGGTAGTAGAGTTGGTAATAGGCCATAAGTCACCTATTATACTGTTACTTATCCGCCTCTTACATATAATGTAACTCTCTGAGAGGTTTAACATGGTCGATCGGTCGCAATTGCGCCAATTCATGATTGAGTCTTTCAGCGACGATGAGCTGGCCGACCTGATCTTTGACTACTTTCCCAACGTCCGCGCCTCGCTGGGCGAGGGCATGACGCTGGGCCAGAAAGTCCGCACCCTGATCGACTTTGCTGACCGCCACGACCGCATCGACCACCTCGTTATCGTTGTCGAGAAGCTGCGGCCCGAAGCCTACTGTAACTTCTTCCAGACCGAACTCGACCTGCCGCCCGAACCGGAAACGGCCGCCCGCGATCCCAACACACTCTTCATCAGCTACGCCAACCCCGATGCCGAGTTCGCCGTTCGCTTGGCCGCCGACCTGCGCCAACGCGGCTTCAAGGTCTGGATGGCCCCCGACAGCATCCTGCCGGGTGAAAAGTGGGTGGCGGCCATCGAGCGCGGCCTGCGCGAGAGCGGTATCTTCCTGCTCGTTCTCAGCCCGGCCGGGGTCGACTCTAAGTGGGTATCGCAGGAGACGCAGGTGGCCATCATGCTGGAGAACGAGGGGCAGATGCGCATCTACCCCTTGCGCGTCCAACGGGCCGAAGTGCCGCTGCTCCTCTCCACCCGGCAGCACATCTCTTTCGACACCGACTACGACCGCGGTCTGGCCGGGCTGTTGGCCGCGCTGCAGCCGAGTCAAGAGCCGCCCGCGTCGGACGCCGCGCCGCGTCCGGTGCTGAGCAAACCGCCCGTCACGACCGAAGTTACCGTGCCCGTGCTCATCATCGACTGGCCCGATGCGCCCAACCAGGAGCTGACCCTCAACCTGTCTCTTATACACATCTGACGCTGCCGACGAGCGATCTAGTGTAAATCTCGGTGGCCGCCGTATCATTAAACAAAAAAAACACAAAAAAAAAAAACAAGACCAACCAAGACAAGACGACCAA
>CALLZA010000402.1 GCA_937858165.1 uncultured Ardenticatenia bacterium | reverse complement strand
ATCGTATATCGGTCTTCCGTATAGCGCATCTAACGTGATTCTTGTGTTTATTTTTTTTTTAAGGATTCGGCGACCACAGAGATCTACACTAGATCGCCCGTCGGCAGCGTCAGATGTGTATAAGAGACAGCTTCTTACCCACGCGCCGGATGAGCTTCGTGCGACGCACCTTCTTAATCCCCACAACGGCTCGGCACAGGGCGACCAAAGCTCACCAGTAGGAGCGAAGGAGGAGTCCGCAGCCTCAGATGGGGTCAGACCTGCCGGGAAAAGTCTCACGGGTGGAGACACGCATCTGAGGCTGCGCACTCCGCGAAGAGAAGCCCTTCTGAATATCCGCTCTCCGCAAAGGGGCGGCGTCATTGATTGACAGCCCAGCTTCCCGGGTCGATAATGTAATCTGTGACATCTGTGAAATCTATGGTTACTCCTCTGGACTATGAAAGAATCGATCGGCTTCATCGGACTAGGCATCATGGGCGGCGCGATGGCCGCCAACATCTTGCGGGCGGGCTATGACCTGACCGTCTGGAACCGCACTCCCGGCCGCATCACGCCGCTGGCCGAGTCGGGCGCGGCCGTCGCCGCCGGCCCGGCCGACCTGGCCGGGCGTAGCGACATCATCATCACCTGCGTCAGCGACACGCCCGACGTAGAGGCGGTCATCCTCGGCCCCGGCGGCGTCATCGAAGGCGCGCGACCCGGCGCGCTGGTGATCGATTGCAGCACCATCAGCCCTGAAGCGACGCGGGCCATCGCCGTCCGGCTGCGGCAGAAGGGAGTACACCTACTGGATGCTCCGGTCAGCGGCGGCAGCGAGGGCGCGGCGCGAGGCACGCTCAGCATCATGCTCGGCGGCGAGGCCGACCAGGTGGCCCGCGCCCTGCCGGTGTTGCAGGCGATGGGCCAGACCATCACCCACGTCGGCGGCCAGGGGGCAGGGCAGATGGCCAAGCTGGTCAATCAGGTGCTCGTCGTCGTGACGATGCAGGGCGTGGCCGAGGCGCTGCTGCTGGCCCAGGCCGGCGGGCTGGACCTGGAGCGGACGCTGGCCGCCGTCGGTGGCGGCGCGGCCGGCAGTTGGATGCTCAACAACCGCGGCCCCCAGGTCATCCGCCGCGACTGGCGGCCGGGCTTTACCATCGATTTGCAGCAGAAGGATTTGCGCCTGGTGCTGGAAGCAGCCGACGAACTGGGCATCCCCTTGCCCTCGACGGCGCTCGTCTTCCAGTTCTACCGCACGCTGCAACAGCGCGGCCTGGGCGGCGAGGGCAACCACGCGCTGGTCAAGGCGTTGGAGCAGTTGGCCGGGCGGCAAGTGGGCACGGGGCAGTAGGCAGTGAGCAGTCCTTAGTTAAGACAGTACACCAGTGTAGGAGAGCGTTATGGCAGCCAAGCGGCAGTTTACGACGGAAGAGGCACGGCGGATTGGTGACCAGATCGGCGTCGACTGGGCGAAGTACAGCATCGAGGAGTTTCGCATGGGGTTGGCCGTGGAACTAGAGCACGGCCTCCACGATGACCAGACCAACGTGACCGGCGACGACGAGATCGTCACCGGCAAGATAGCTTTGGCCCACCTGAAGGAGATTCGCGACTACTACTCCAGGTTGGCGATTATGGAGCGCGACGCCGAAGCCTATTGGGATGCTCAGAGCAACTAGTCCGCCGGGGCGCGGCCCCAGGTCGCCGGTTGTCAGTGGTCCATTGACGTGGGTCCGTCGTTCTCGGCCGGCGGACCGGGGCGGGGCTTTTTGTTTTTGGCGCCCTTGGCGGTGATGAAATAGGTCAGCGCGGCCGTCACGAGGCCCACAGCCAAGCCGAAGTAGACGATGTCGGCACCCCCCTTCCAGTCGATCACCTGTCCCAAAAAGGCCACGGCGATCACAACGATAATGATGCCGACCAGATTCGACTTCAGATCGTCAAAGTCGTGGATCTCCAACCAGTCGGGCAACTCGATGTTGTCATCGACAAACAGCTCGTAGAAGCCCAGGGCGATGATGTAGAACCCGGCCGACAGCAGAAATAGGTCGATGTTGGTGACCAACACCAGCGTCAACTCCTTCGGGTCGGCCGCCACCGCGCGAAAGTTGGTAATGGTGCGGCCGACGACGCCGATCGTCTGGGCCAGGGCGACAATGAGCAACAGCAGCGAGGCGATGAACGCCCCGACTGAGGCTGCCGCGACGACGTAGCGGCTGGAGGCGATGATCTTCTTGAGCATGGGTCATCCCGCCGGCGAGCGGTGGGTTGGATGACGCGACGCCGGCCAGTGGGATCGTAGCCCAATGAGCGTGGCTGGCAACCAATAGCTTTGTAACGTGGTTCTCCAGAATCGCGCGATAACAAAGAGCGGCCGTTGCGCCGGTTTCTTCGACAGGCTACCATTTCACCGTCATCAGCCGAGCGATTAATAGCGCCCAGGTCAGTTCGGCTGGACACCAGCGGCATGAGCATTACCCACCTGCAACTCTCTCCGACTCCCCCCTTTAACTTCGCCGCGTCCGCCTTCTCCCACGGCTGGGCGCGGCTGGCCCCCACGAGTTGGGACGAAGAAGCGCGCGTCCTCGGCCGCATCGAGCGGCTGGATTCCGGCCACGTGGTCGATCTGCATATCACCGGCGTGGGCGACATCGAGCACCCGGTCATCAACATCGCCGTAGACGCCGCCGCGCCCCTGAGCGCCGCCGACACGGCCGAGATCGCCCGCAAGGTCGGTCATATGTTGCGCGTCGATGAGGATTTCAGCGACTTCTACGCCCAGTGCGCGGCGCGCGGCGGCCGTTGGGCAGCCATCGGCAGCGGGCTGGGGCGGCTACTGCGCTCGCCGACGGTCTTCGAGGACGTGGTCAAGACCATCGCCACGACCAACACCCAGTGGAGCGGCACCAAGGCCATGACGCGGGCGCTGTGCGAAGCTCTGGGCGAACCACTCCCCGGTGACGCCGCCCGCCGCGCCTTTCCCACCCCCGAAGCGATCGCCGGCGCGCCGCTGGACACCCTGACCGCGGCCCGCTTCGGCTATCGCGGCCCCTATGTAGCCGAGTTGGCCCGCCGCGTCGTCGCTGGTGAACTCGACCTGGAAGGGCTGACCAACAGCAAGTTGCCGACGCCGGAGTTGCGCCGCGCGCTGTTGGGCATCAAGGGCGTCGGCCCCTACGCCGCGGCGACACTGCTGATGCTGCTCGGCCGCTACGACGCCCTGGGCTACGACACTGTTTTGCGCGACTTCGTCAGCGCCCATTACTTCGCCGGCGAGCGCCGCCCGGAGCGCGAACTGCTGGCTGTCTACGATGACTGGGGGCGCTGGCGCTATCTGGCTTACTGGTTCGAGATGTGGCTGGCCGATCCTGACGCTTGAGCGACTCAGACCGCGACTGCTCTCCCGTCGCCCAACACTTTGGCCTGACCATCTGGCAACCCTAACACCAGAGCCTTAGGCAGCCGTCGCTTTAAATCTGTGGTTGCTGCCCAGACCAGCGTCCGCGTTACCGGCCCGATGTGGGCCCATCGGCCAACCGACGCACTAGACCAGCGTCCGCGTTACCGGCCCGATGTGCTCCATGAACTCGGCCCGCGTCTTGGGGTTGTCGGCGAAGGTGCCCAGCAGGGCGCTGGTACGCATGCGGGCGTTAGACTTCTTCACACCGCGCATGGCCATGCACATGTGCAGCCCATCGACGACCACGGCCACGCCCAGCGGCTGCACGAGCTGGTCGATCAACTCGGCAATCTGCCGCGTCATGCGCTCCTGAATCTGCAAGCGGCGGGCGTAGACCTCAACGATGCGCGGAATCTTCGACAGGCCGATCACCTTGTGATTGGGGATGTAGGCGACGTGGGCCTTGCCGAAGAAGGGCAGCATGTGGTGCTCGCACAGGCTGTAGAAGTCGATGTCGGTGACCACCACCATCTCGCTGTAGCTGGCTTCGAACAAGGCGTTGTTGAGCAGGGCCACGGGATCAACCTTGTAGCCGATGAGCAGTTCGTCGTAGGAGCGGGCGACGCGGTTGGGCGTGCTGCGCAGCCCCTCGCGTGTCGGGTCTTCGCCCACAGCGCGCAGGATAGCTGAAACCGCGTCGGCCACGACCTCTTTGCAGGCCGCCGCCAGCACCGGCCCGTCCTCCAGCCCACCGCCCTGGTCTTCCGTTGTTCTGTCAAGATAAGTTGCGTCAATCATAATCCCCACATTATGCCATAGACCCGCGTTTCTCGCAGGAATTCGATTTATGCTCTATCCTCGTTCGTAGGGTAGGAAGAATCCAGCCCACGCTGGCGGGCAGAAAGAATCCGACCCACCGAGGAGCAAACAAATGACCAGCGACCCGTAAGACCAGGCCGCCGCTGCCCGCTTTGCCGCGCGACGCGACGCGCGCCAGGCGCGCCTCAACAACGCCGCCAAAGGCATCATCGACTTCGTCGAGATGGCCCGGCTCGACGCCCGCCGCGACATGATTCACCCCGACGACGGCCTGGGGCTGGAACGCATCCTGGGCACAAGCGACCTGCTGGAGGTTAACTTTCTCGACCTCGGCCGCCGCGCCGGGCGGGCCGTCGGCCGCATCCAGGTGCGCGATCTGAGCGGCCACGTGCGCGAGTTCGGCACCGGCTTCCTCGTCTCGCCCAGCCTCCTTCTGACCAACAATCACGTTCTGCCCACGGCCGACAGTGCCCGCCGCAGCCTCATCGACTTCGACTTCGAGGACGACGAGCAGTTCCGGCCGCGCACCCCGGTCGTCTTCGGCCTCGACCCCGACCGCTTCTTCGCCACCGACGCCGCGCTCGACTTCAGCCTCGTCGCCGTCCGCCCGGCAGCCAACGATAGCCCAACCGACCTGGCCGCGTTCGGCTTTCTGCCACTGCGCGAGACCAAAGGCAAGGTGCTGGTCGGCGAATACGTGGCCGTCATCCAGCACCCCGGCGGCGCGCCCAAGAAGATCGCCCTGCGCAACAACCGGGTCGTCGATGTGTTCGACGACTTCGTCCACTACACCACCGACACCGACCGCGGCGCGTCGGGCGCGCCGGTGTTTAACGACCAGTGGCAAGTCGTCGCCCTCCATCACGCCGGGGTCAAGAAGCGCGACGCGGCCGGCAACGTCCTGGCCGTCGATGGCGCGGTCTGGACGCCAGTCATGGGTGAAGACCGCATCGCCTACGTTGCCAACGAGGGCGTGCGTATCAGCAGTATCATGGCCCATCTGCAGGCCGCGGCGGCCGGCGGCGGGTTCACCGCCGAGCAGTCGGCGCTGCTCGACGAGCTGTTCGCCGCGCCACCGCCCACCGCACCCGCCGGTGGCCCGGCGCGCGTGTTGGCCACGGCCGAGCGGTCGCTGGAGTTCTTCTTCAAGGTCAAGGGGTACGACCCCCGCTTTCTGGGGCCACGGGTGGAGCTACCGGCGCTCTCGCCGGCGCAGATGGCTGACGTCGCCCAGAGGCTGGACGGCCGCGGCAACGTGCTGGAGTACGTTCACTTCTCGGTCGTCATGTGCCGATCGCGCCGGATGGCCTACTTCACCGCCGTCAACATCGACGGCAAGCAGATAAAGAGCATCCCCCGCGACCGCGATGTGTGGTATTTCGACCCGCGCCTGTCACGCGACGACCAGATCGGGCCTGACCTCTACGCCCGCAACGAACTCGATCAGGGCCACCTCGTGCGACGCACCGACCCGGTCTGGGGGCGGCCGGCGGCCACGGCCAATGAGGACACCTTTCACTTCACCAACTGCGCCCCGCAGCACGCCCGGCTCAATCGGCGCACCTGGCTGGCGCTGGAAGACTACATCTTGAGCAACGCCGACAACCACGACCTGAAGGTGTCGGTCTTCACCGGGCCGGTCTTCCGCGCCGACGACATGACCTATCGCGGCGCGTACCGGCTGCCGGCCGAGTTCTGGAAGGTGGTGGTCATGGTCAAGCCCGATCGCAGCCTGTCGGCCACGGCCTACTTGCAGACGCAGAAGAACCTGCTCGAAGACCTGGAGTTTGCCTACGGGCCGTATCGCACCTATCAGGTGGCCGTGACGCGCATTGAGGCCATCACCGGGCTGGAGTTCGGCCGCCTGCGCGACTTCGACCCATTGGCCGATATGGAGAGCGCTGGCCCGGCGAGGGTGATTGGCAGCGCAGAGGACGTGCGGCTGTGAAAGTGGGAAGTGGCCGCAAGTCGTTGCTGACGACTGACCAGCCACTTACCCCATCTGGTATAATGATCACCATGCCCTACGATACCTCCGTTCTCGACCGGGCGCGGGCTGAGCGGCGCGCCGAGTGGGAGCAGCGACGCCAGGCGACGCTGGCCCGCGTGCTGGCCGTGCTCGATGAGTGGCTGCCGCGCTATGGCGTCACGGAAGCCTACGTTTTCGGCTCACTGGCCCAGCCGGGCCGTTACCAGGCCGGGTCGGACATCGACATCGCCGTGGTGTGGCACGGCCGTGACTTTTTCGATATGGCCGGCGAGATTTCACACCAGTTGGGGCAGGACATCGATATTTTACCACTGGCGAGCCTTCCGTTCGCCGACAAGATCGTGCGCGAGGGGATCCGATGGATAGCCGCGATGCGAGCCTGATCGAAGCAGAAGTGCGCCATCAGTTGGAACTGATCGACAAGGTTCGGGCAACGATTGCCGACCGGGTGGCCCGCATGGCCGCCGGCGAAGCCGTCGTAGTGGAGGGCGCGGCTTTCCACGTCAACAACTTCTACAGTGCGGTCGAGGACTTGCTACGCATCGTGGCCGCCGCCTTCGAAAACAACATCGATGACGTCTCGCGTTGGCACAGCGAGCTTATCGATCGCATGACGCTGGACATACCCGGCGTGCGGCCGCCTTTCATGTCGGCTGGCGCAGCGCAGTTGCTCCATCGGCTACGCAGCTTTCGCCACTTCTTCCGTCACGCTTACCGCGTGGAACTGAATCCGGACGAGGTACTCGAAAACGTAGCGCGAACAAGCGAGGTGCATCCCCTTTTACTCGCTGACGTGGAGCGCTTTCTGGGACAGCTACGCACAGTCGATTAGGCCCGCCGCTCCCCCCACCAGGCCCACAGAGCCACCAGTAGCGCCACCCCCACCAACCCGGCCACGATGCGCGACACGCCGGCCAGCCCGGCCGCCTGCGCTGCCAGCGGCGCGGCCGTCGCCCCGCCGGCCATCGGCCCGCCCGCCGCGCCGAACACCAGCGCCGCCCACAGTGCCCCCAGCACGGCGATGCCCACCGTCTGCCCCAGATTGCGCGTCATCGCCAGCAAGCCCGACGCCACGCCCAACCGCTCGCGCGGCGCGGTGCCCATCATGGCGCTGTTGTTGGGCGATTGGAACAGGCCGACACCGACGCCAACGAGCACGTAGCGCAGCATGAAGCCGACAGCCGTCGTCTCCGTGGAGAGCGTCGAGAGGGCCAGATAGCCCAGCAGCGTCACCGCCAGACCCAGAACGGAGATGGGCCGGCTGCCCACCCGGTCGGACAGCACGCCGGAGATGGGGGAGACGATGCCCAGGGCGATGGGCACGACCGCTAGCAGCAAGCCGACTTGCTGCACGCTATAGCCCAGCACCGTTTCCAGATAGAACGGGATGAGCACGCCGCTCCCCAGACCGACGAAGACCAGCAGACCGGTGACGAGGTTGACGGTGAACAGCCGGTTACGAAACAGAACCGGGTCGATAATCGGCTGTGGGTGGCGGCGCTGGATGTATAGCAGGGCTAACAGGAAGAAAATGCCAAAGACGAACAGCCCCAACGCCTGGGGACTGGTGAACCCCTCCTGCTGCCCGGTGGTCAGCCCCAGCAGGATGCCTAACAAGCCCAGGCACAATGTCGCCGCGCCGCCAAAGTCGAACGCCTGGCCACCCGGCGGCCGCGTCGCCGGGATGTTGCGCCAGACGAGATACGTCCCCACGATGCCGATGGGCACATTGACGAAGAAGATCCAGTGCCACGACAGGTTCTCGATGATGACCCCGCCAAGCGTCGGCCCGGTGACGATGCCGATGGAGACGATGGACCCGGCAATGCCCAGGGCGCGCCCTCGCTCCTGCGGCGGGAACGCCTCAGTCACCAGCGCCAGACCGAGCGCCAGGATCAGCGCCGCGCCGATGCCTTGCAGCACGCGAAAGCCGATGAGCCAGCCGACTGACGGCGACAAGCCGCACAACAGCGAGCCGACGGTAAAGACGACGAAGCCGGAGTTGTAGAGGCGCTTGCGGCCGTACATGTCGGCCAGCCGTCCGACGACGGCCAGCAGCGTCGTGATGGTCAACAGGTAGGACAGCACCACCCACTGCACTGTGGCGAAGTCCGCGCCTAGCGCCGCGCTCAGCGTGGGCAGGGCGACGTTGACAATGCTGCCGTCGATCGTCGCCAGAAAGATGCCCATCGCCACGGCCGACAGCACCAGCCACTTACGGCTGTAGTCGATGACCGGTGTCGTTTCGCTATGTATTTGTGCCAAAGATAACCTACTCGTAAACAGATGTTACCGCCGTCCGCCCCGGGCAGACTCTACTCTTAACTCGTATCTCGCATCTCGTCACTCCTGAAGTGTTAGTGACGCGCTGGCCGACTCAATCCCATGCAAGTGCTCCGCCCGGCTGTGGTAGTGCAGCCGCCACATCTCGCGGCGCGGGTGCTCGACGTACTCAAAACGGGTGATGCCGGTGTTCTTGCACCACACCTCGCAGCGCCGCCAGGGGCCGATATTGAAGATGTGGTCGAAGGTCAACTCGATGACCCCGCCGTGACAGACGGCAACGACGACCTGGTCGCGGTGATGCTCCAACATGTCCTCAATGAACGCGCCGATGCGGGTGCGAAAGTGCATCAGACTCTCGCCCCCCTCGCGTGTCGGCGTCACCGAGTGGAACGGCCGCTCGCTGCCCCAGTAGTCACTGTACTCCGGCAGGTCGTCGCTCGGCCACGGCAGGTGGTCGGCGCGGTTGTTGCCGATCTCGCGCAGGCGGTCGTCGTTGGTGATGGGCACGCCGTACGCCTGGCTGACGTAGGCGGCCGTCTCCTGTGCCCGCTGCATGGTGCTGGCGTAGAGGGCGTCGACGGTGATGATCTCGGTCGGCATCCACGCGCCCAGGGCGGCCGCCTGCCGGTGGCCCAACTCGGTCAGGGCGGTGTCCTGATTACCGCCGTCCCACTCCTTCAAATTGACATAACTCTGTCCGTGGCGAATAAGATAAAGGTGCATTGGCTTCCCTTCCGTGGTGATAGTGGGGCAACTTTACCACGAAAGCCGCTATCACGCGCGGTTTGAGCGCAGATAAGAAATGGCACGCTGATGACGCACATGACACCGATTGTCCCTGAGAGGCTCTTTCTGATCGGCGAGAATCAGCCCAATCGGCGTCATCAACCTGCCACGCTTTCTATATGCGACTGCCCTGCCGGGCCTGCCTAGCCGCGGTTGCTCATAATCGCGCCCAACACCACGCCCAGCCCCGCACCAATGGCGACGCCCATGGCCAGGTTGTCCATCAACAACCCGAATACAATTCCCAGGCTCATGCCCAGGGCAATCCCCGCGCCCATGTACTGGCCACCTGGCTTTGGCTCTTCCGGCTTCTTCTCGCTCATAGCGACTCCATACGCGCCACAGCCGCGCTTTACAGTTGGCTCAAAACGGTTAAGATTCAAGTGGCGATGGCGTGCGTATACTAGGATAAGACCGCTCGTTGGCGGCCGGACGCATGAGTATACATCGCCTATGCCCATGACGGAAAGCAATCAACAGGCGATGGAACTGAGCGACGAACAACTAATGGCCCGCATCGCGGTGCGCGATTCGGCCGCGTTCGGGCTGCTCTATGATCGCCACGCCGCAGTGGTGTTGGGCGTTGTCGTCAAGATTGTCGGCGACCGCGCCGTGGGCGAAGAAGTACTACAAGAGTCGTTCTGGCGGCTCTGGACCCAGGCGGCGACGTTCGACCCCACCAAGGGGCCGTTGCGCGCCTGGCTGTTTAGCATCGCCCGGCGGCAGGCACTGGACGTGCTGCGGCGACAGAGCGTGCGCCCGGCGGCGGCCCGTGATGAGACGGAGGCGCGCCGGCTGGAGCTGGCTGTCGCGCCCGATGATGACGTGCCCGGCGCGGCCGAACAGGCCATCGCCGCCGCGCAACTGCGCGGCGCGCTCAGCGAGCTATCGGCCGAGCAGCAGCGCGTGCTGGAGTTGGCTTACTTCGGCGGCCTGACCCGCCAAGAGATCGCCCGCGTGACCGGGACCCCGTTGGGGACAGTTCACACCCGCGCCCGGTTGGGGCTGCAAGCCTTGCGCGCCAAGCTGGGCGCGTCGGGGAACGAATGAGTGATGGAGCGTAACGACCGAATCGAAGAGGAACTCTTCCCGTTCTACGCCCTCGATGCCCTGACGGATGACGAACGGGCCGAGGTCGAGAGCTACATAGCCGCCAATCCGGCTGCCGGCGCGCGCCTGCTGGCCGCCCAGGACGCCGTGGCCGCTTTCGCCGCCAGGCTGGAGCCAGTCGCGCCCGATCCGGCGGTGAAGTCGCGTCTTATGGCACGCATTGCCGACGAGACCGCGCCGCAGCCGGTCGCCGCCGAGCGCCCGGCATCGGTCGCGCCGCCACTCGCCACCCGCCACCCGCTACCCGCTGCCCGCCCGGCGCGCGGGCCCAACCTGCGCGACTTCTTCTTCGGTCGCGCCCTGGGCTGTCTCTTATACACATCTGACGCTGCCGACGCGCGATCTAGTGTGGATCTCGGTGGTCGCCGCATCATTAAAAAAAAAAACAAAAACAAACAAAAAAAATG
>CALLZA010000401.1 GCA_937858165.1 uncultured Ardenticatenia bacterium | reverse complement strand
TCTATCTTTCGTGGCTATCGTGTGTGTTATTCATATTGTTTCGTGTCATTTTCAGTGTGTAGTGCATTACTAATCGATATCGTGTTTTTTTTTTTTTTTTTTTTGCAAGCAGAAGACGGCATACGAGATCTAGTACGGTCTCGTGGGCTCGGAGATGTGTATAAGAGACAGGCACAAGCCGATCATCGCCCTGAAGGTTGGCCGATTCGCCGCTGGGCAGCGCGCCGTGGCCAGCCACACCGGCGCGCTGGCCGGGCAGGAGTCGGCCTTCAACGCCGCCTTTCGCCGCGCCGGCGTCATCCGCGCCAATACCAGCGAGGAGCTGTTCGACTGGGCGCGGGCGCTGGCCTGGTGCCCCCTGCCCGCCGGGCCTGACGTGGCCGTGTTGACCAACGCCGGCGGACCGGGCGTGACGGCCGCCGACGCGCTGGAGAGCCACGGCCTGCGGCTGGCGACGCTGCAACCGGAGACGGAGGCGGCGCTGCGGGCCAGCCTGTCGCCCGACGCCGGCACGCGCAACCCGGTCGATATGCTGGCCGCGGCCACCGCCGGGCAGTACGTCGAGGCGCTGCGGCTGCTGCTCGACGACCCCGGCGTCCACAGCGTCATGGTCATCGTACCGCCGCCACCGCTGGAGTCGGCCGGCGGCATCGCCCGCGCCCTCATCCCGATCATCTACGCCGCTACCAAGCCGGTCGTCATCGCCCTCATGGGCGAGCGGATGATCCAGGAGGCGGTCGAGTACTTCCGCGCCGCCCGCGTGCCGGAGTACCGCTTCCCGGAGCGGGCCGCGGCGGCGCTGGCCGTGCTGGTGGAGCGGGCCGAGAGCGTCCGCGCCCTGCGCGCCGACGATAACCTGGCGAACGGCGCGCCGCTCGATCGCATCGACCCCGATCACGTCCACCGGTTGCTCATCCGTCAGGGGCGCGGCGACCACAATGGCCATGGCAGCGGCGGTTTCTTGCCATTCGAGGTGGTCAACGAGTTGCTGGCCGCCTACGGTATCCGCGTGCCGCGCGTGGCCCTGGCGACGACGGCGGCCGAGGCAGTGGACATGGCCTGGCAGATCGGCTTCCCGGTAGCGCTGAAGATCGCCGCGCCCGACATCGTCCACAAGAGCGAGGCGGGCGGCGGGCGGCCGAACCTGCAAGACCCCGACGGCGTGCGCCGCGCCTTCGACGAGGTACTCAGCGCCGCCCGCGCCGCCGCGCCGCAGGCCGACATCCTGGGCGTCTACGTGCAGCAGATGATCCTCATCGGGCAGGAGGTCATCGTCGGCGCGGTGCAGGACGCACAGTTCGGGCCGCTGGTCATGTTCGGCTCCGGCGGCGTGGAGGTCGAGGGGCTGCGCGACGTGGAGTTCGCCCTGGCCCCGGTGACGCCGGGCGAGGCCGAGGGGCTGCTGGCGCGCACGTGGGCCGGGCGGCGGCTGGGCGGCTTCCGCAACATGCCGCCGGCCGACCGCGCGGCGGCGCTGGACGTGATTCGCCGCCTCGGCCAACTGGCGGCCGACTTCCCCCCGTTGGCCGAGCTCGAACTCAACCCGGTGCGCGTCCTGCCCGGCGACGGCGGGGCGTTTGCGGTGGGCGCGCGGGCCCGGCTTTTAGCATAACGCGACTCCACCGGCGGCGCGGGCC
>CALLZA010000400.1 GCA_937858165.1 uncultured Ardenticatenia bacterium | reverse complement strand
TACTCTTTTCATCTTTCGTTTTCCTTTTGTTGTTCTAGGTCGTTGATAGTTGTATGCCTCATGTTGTAGGCGCGACGTGTGGCTTGTGCTTTTTTGCGTCTTGTTGCCTGGGACGGTCTAGTCTGCTCTTTTTTTTTTTTTTTAAGGATCCGGCGCCCACCGAGATCTACCCTAGATCGCTCGTCGGCAGCGTCAGATGTGTATAAGAGACAGGTCATGCACGTCTACAACGCCCTGCCGCCCGACCCGCGTTGGGTGGGGGAGCGCTGGCGCGAGATGTGGGCCGAAAGACTGGCAGGCTCACCGCCGTTCGTGGAAGAGTGGCTGGCCCACCAGACGCGCGACGCCTACTGGAAACACGGCTCGGTGGGCGAGGAGTACGCCGCCATTCGCGTGCCGGTCTACGCCGTCGGCGGCTGGGCCGACAACTATAACAACTCCGTGCCGCGGCTGCTGGCCGGGCTGAGTGGGCCGCGTAAAGGGCTGATCGGACCCTGGGCCCACACCTTCCCGGAGATGGGCACGCCCGGCCCGGCTATCGGCTTCCTGCAGGAGAGTCTGCGCTGGTGGGACCACTGGCTGAAGGGCATCGACACGGGCATCATGGAAGAGCCGATGCTGCGGACGTGGCTCCAGGATAGCGCGCCGCCGGCTACGGCCTGCGACGCCCGCCCCGGCCGCTGGGTGGCCGAGCCGGGTTGGCCGTCGCCCAACGTCGCCGAGCAAACCCTCTCCTTGAACAGCAACGGCGCGGCCGACTGGCTGGGCAACACGCCGCAGCCGGAGGTCGCCCGGCTCATCCGCGGCCGCGAAGGGGACAGTCTCGACGTCGGCCCGTGGTGTGCCTATGGCGCGCCGGGCGACTTCCCCGGCGACCAGCGCCCGGCCGACGGCGCGGCACTGTCGTTCACCTCTGCGCCGCTGGTCGAGGCAGTGGATATCCTGGGCTATCCGTTGCTCGACCTGGAGCTGAGCGCCGACGAGCCATTGGCCCTCGTCGCGGCGCGCCTGTGCGACGTGGCCCCCGACGGCGCATCGACCCTGGTCAGTTGGGGGCTGCTCAATCTGACCCACCACAAGAGCCACGAGTTCCCGGAGCCATTGGAGCCGGAGCGGCGCTACCGGGTGACGGTGCAACTGAACGTTATTGGTCACCGGCTGGCTGCGGGGCATCGCTGGCGGGTGAGCGTGACGCCGACTTACGTCCGCCACGCCTGGCCGTCGCCGCGGTCGGTGACGCTGACCGTCTTCTGCGGCGCAAATTCGCGGCTGCGCCTGCCCGTCCGCGCGCCGTCGCCTGTCTCTTATACACATCTGACGCTGCCGACGAGCGATCTAGTGTAGATCTCGGCGGTCGCCGCATCATTAAAAAAACAAGTCATACGAACGTCACACCACCACCGAATACACGTGTACTGAAGGTACATGAACAAGCTCACGTATAACGGCACGCACGAAGCTAACCAATGAAGCCATAGACAGACACG
>CALLZA010000399.1 GCA_937858165.1 uncultured Ardenticatenia bacterium | reverse complement strand
TTGTAGATGTCTCTGTTGACAGCATGCAATCATGGTGTCATATGGTGTGTGAGCTACTTTTGGGTAGTTGTGTGTTGGTAATCTGCGTCGCAGTTGTTGCAGGTGGGTGTTTGGTTTGCGTAATGATGCTGTTTTTTTTTCAAGCAGAAGACGGCATACGAGATCTAGTACGGTCTCGTGGGCTCGGAGATGTGTATAAGAGACAGCATGTTGACCTTGCGCGTCGTCGGGTCGAGCGTGGCGAAGAGCTGGTCGGCGGCGTAGATATCGGCTCCGCTCAGGCGGTTGAGCAGGGTTGACTTGCCGGCGTTGGTGTAGCCGACGATGGCCACAACCTGCAACTCCGTCTGCTGGCGCTTGGAGCGGTGGCGTTCGCGGTGGGCGCGCACGGAGTCCAGCTCCTCGCGGATGAGGCTGATGCGGCGGCCGATCTCGCGCCGGTCGGTCTCCAGCTGCGTCTCGCCGGGGCCGCGCAAGCCCACGCCGCCCGTCGCGCCGCCGGCCCGGCCGCCTCCCTGCCGTGCCAGGTGGGTCCACATGCGCGTCAGCCGCGGCAGCCGGTACTCCAGTTGGGCCAGTTCGACCTGCAACTTGCCCTCGCGCGTCTGGGCGTGCTGGGCGAAGATGTCGAGGATGAGCGCCGTGCGGTCGATAACCTTCACGTCCTCGCCGAACACCTCTTCCAGTTCGCGCTGGTGGCGCGGCAGCAGTTCGTCGTCGAAGATGACCACGTCGGCGTCAAGCTCTTCGATGAGCAGCTTGACCTCTTCGACCTTGCCCGCGCCGATGAAGGTGGCGCTGTTGGGCTTGTCGAAGCGTTGCATCGTCTGGCCGACGACGGCGATGCCCGCCGTGTCGGCCAGGCGGGCCAGTTCGTCCAGGCTCTCTTCGACGGTCAGCAGAGATTCGCTATCGGTCAACTCGGTGCCGACCATGAAGGCCCGTTCGCGGGGCGGGGCGGTGTTGTGGATTCTGGTAGCTGTGGGCATAAAGACCCTCTCCCTAGCCCTCTCCCAAGGGAGAGGGGACTGGATTAGTCGATCAGCCCAACGACCTGTAAGGCGCGGGGGTGTTCGACCTGGTATTCGTAGCGGATCGTCTTCTTTTCGGCCGGAGCCAGGTCGAGCTGCCACTTCAGGATGTGCAACTCCGACTGCTCGGCCGGTTCCGGGGCGACGCGGTCAAGCCGGACTTTGATCTGCTCGTGGCGCGACACAGGATACTGGTCCTGCACCGTCACCCGCGCCGCCGCGGCCAGCAGGTTCTCCAGCTTGATCTCGTAGCCGTAGACCACCTGGCGCACGTCGCGCAGCAACCGCTTGTCCACCTCGCGCCGCACCAGTTCGCGCTTGACCGTGACACGCTCCTCGACGCCCAGCACCAACTCCACCTCACCGCCGCCGGGCGTGTACTCCAGCCGATTCTGGCCGATGTAGTCGTCGCCGACGTAGAGGTTGACCGGGCCGGGCAGCAAGGGCGCGCCCGTCGTGTTGCTCAGTTTGGCGCGGCGGAAGACGGCGTCGGTGTGGCGCGGGACGGCCAGGAAGTCCAGTTGCGGCGACAACTCGTGACGGCCAATGGTCGTCTTGTGTGGCGTGCCGTCGCCGGGAATGTCGATGCTGCCGGAGACGACGAAGGAGACGGCCGTGCCACTCTCCTCGACCTCGGCCACTTCGACCTCGGCCTCCATCATCTGCGGTGGGGCCATCGCCATCATCGCCGGCATGGCATCGGACAACACCTCGGCCGATTCGACCGCCGCGCCCTTGGCCATCGCCCGGGCGTGCGTCATGCGCGGCATCGGCTTCGGCTCCGGCACGCCGACGAACCACGGCTTCAGCTCCGGCACACGCTGGTTCAGCGCCGGGCGGGCGGTAGAGACGGTCAGGGCAACCCCGGCCCAGTTCTGGCCAGTATTCTGGTTGATCTCAGCCAGGGCGGTCAGCACCACGGCCGACGCGCCGCCGTCGCGTTGCGGCTCCAGCAGGCGCACGTCGTAGAGCCTGTCTCTTATACACATCTGACGCTGCCGACGAGCGATCTAGTGGAGATCTCGGTGGTCGCCGTATCATTAACAAAAAAAAGTATCACGAACAATTCGGTACACACTACCTAGCACAGTAAGTCACCATACGATAATACGAACAGGGAGCCTCAGTCTACGAACGTATGACAATG
>CALLZA010000398.1 GCA_937858165.1 uncultured Ardenticatenia bacterium | reverse complement strand
CTTATCTCTCATTTGTTGTCTTGTTTATTCGAGGTATTTCTAGTACCGCATCCACATTATTTCTTTTTTTTTTTAATGATACGGCGACCACCGAGAGCTACACTAGATCGCTCGTCGGCAGCGTCAGATGTGTATAAGAGACAGCGCTCATCCAGCCCATGACGACATAGGCCAGCGTCGTCAGCACCACAAAGCGGTCGATGAAGAAGATCTTGTAGACGATGCCGAAGACGGCCATGGCCCAAACAACGGCCAGCAGCGTCAGCCCCACCGGGCCGCGCATGGCGATCAGGACGAAAGGCGTGTACGTTCCGGCGATGAGCAGGTAGATGCAGGCGTGGTCGACCTTGCGCAGGATCGGCCGCAGCCGTGGCTTCTGGACGCCGTGGTAGAGTGTCGAAGCCAGGAAGAGGGCCACCAGGCTGACGCCGTAAACGGTGTAGCTCAGAATGTGCCACTTCGTGCCGTGCAGAATCGACAGCACGAGCAGCGTCACCAGCGCGGCCACGCTCAGCGCCGCGCCTACGCCGTGGGTCACGCTGTGGGCGATCTCCTCGCCCAGCGTGTAATGCTCGTTGACCCATTCGCCCAGCCGCTCGCGCTTGATGGCCATCGCTGCCCTTCCTTGGTTAAGGGGATTCCAACATATAGCCCTTATAGCGCAAACGGCCGCAACCGGCAAGCGCTAACAGGCAACGCTACGGGCTGCCGATGACGAACGGCAGTACGGCTGATTTGTCCAGCCACACAATGTGGCGCGTGGCTAACTGTAACTGGTTCGCCTCGGCGAAGGCGATGAACTGCTGCTCGTCGGTCAGGACGAGGCTCACTTCGCTGTCGCCCCGCGCCGGTGGAGAGTCGTTGTGTCGCCCCTCGTCGTCCCACCAGAGGTATTGCAGCGCGCCGTCGGGGGCAAGGTAGGCCAGGTGGGGATAGCTATCGAAAGCCAAATCAACGGCGATCTGCCAGTCATAGGCTTCGTCGATCGTCTCCCAGTCGTCCGGGCCGGTGTCGATGGGCTCCACCAGCTTCAGCCGGGCCAGGAAAAATGGCGGATGCCCCCAGGCCGCTTCACCATCGTTGACCGCCAGCCACACCTCATCGACCGAGTCAAAAACCAGTGCATCGTAGACTGTCGGCCCATCCAGTGGCGTTGAGAACCACACGCCGTTCCACTCGCGGTCAGCGCGAAATTGACCCTGAGCGCCGCGATAAATGACCGCCGGCCAGCCACCCCTATCCAGTAACAGGAATATCTGATTCATGTAGTCAGCATCCGTGCCGACGACATCCTTGCGCCACTGCTCGCCCTCGCGGGTCATGTACACCGCGTTACGGCCCTGGACAAAGGCGATGCTTGGTTTGCCGAAGTCGTCAAGCGCCAGCTTCGGCGTCCGGCCGCCGTCGTCGATGGTGGCCAGCTGCCAGCCGTCCGGCCCGCGGCAGCCGTAGACAAGCCTGGTGTCGCCCGGCTGGCTGGCCACGGCCTTCTCGGTAGCGTAGACCAGACAGGGCGCGTCGTCAGGCCCAATCTGTAGATCGTAGTCCAGATAGAGCATGTCGCTGCTCTCATCGGCTACGTCTTCATAGTGCCAGCCATCGTATTCGCGGACGGCATAGCGCAGTGCCCCGCTGACAGGGTCAACGTAGAGCAGGTGCGGACGGTTGAACGCATCGATCGCCAGCGCGTTGGCGTAGCCGCTGACGGCTACCTCCTCGATGGTCCAGACAGGAACGGGAATTGGCTCCTGGGGTATGGCTCGCGGTTGGGCGGTCATTGGCCAGGCGAGGGCCGCCGCCGCAGTCAGTCCGCCCAGCAGCCCCAACAGGACTGTGACGAACTTGTTCATGCGATCAGTATAGATCGGGCGGGGGATGGACACAAGGGGCTGAGAGTAAGCGAGAGGAGAAGAGTGGCACGCAGATGACGCCGATGAGCACAGATTGGCGCTGATAAGAGGTTTGATCAGCGAAAATCAGCGCCAATCTGCGTTATCTGCGTGCCATTCCGCCTTACCCGCAGCCGCCGCCGCCCGGCCCACGCTTCACCTCGAGCACAATGCGCG
This sequence comes from uncultured Ardenticatenia bacterium, assembly GCA_937858165.1. GTDB lineage: Bacteria > Chloroflexota > Anaerolineae > Promineifilales > Promineifilaceae > Promineifilum. Next base: position 464 of record CALLZA010000398.1, on the reverse strand, counting down.
GCGTGTAGTCGAACTGCGCCGCCAGTTGCTCGTTGGGCGCGGCGAAGCTATAGGCCGCGCCGACGGCCGCCGGGAAGTGAAAGGCCAGTTGGTCGTCGGCCGCGTCGGGAATGGCGTTCTCGGCTACGAATGTCTCCTCACCGAAGGTGCGCAGCCAGTTGTTGATGCCCCCTTCGAGGATGTAGGTGCTGCGCACGCTCTCGGCCCGCAGGAACTGCCACGCCTCGGTAGCCGCGGCCTCGTCGTTACCAACGACAACGACCACGGTATTGGCCCTGTCTCTTATACACATCTGACGCTGCCGACGAGCGATCTAGTGTAGATCTCGGTGGTCGCCGTATCATTAAAAAAAAAAACATCAAGGTGAGACACGTACACTAGTATTAGCGAACAAGACGTACGAACGCAAGAGAATCAAGACCACTATCAGACACCAAACCAATCATACAAGTGCAGGATCAGAA